>JBCAXU010000008.1:0-63985 GCA_038533895.1 Pseudomonadota bacterium
TCGAGGCTGTCCATAGCGTCTTTTTTCACGAAGAAGTAACAGCCTCAATTAGATCATATTTTTACTTAGATTGGTATTACTCCTAGAACAGAGGTTTTGACAACATCTAGTCTTGTGGCTTTGGATATAAGCCTGATTGATTACTGATAAAACAAGACAAAAGAATTGAGTTGTCATTCATTCGAAAGGAAGCGCTTTGAAACAACAAAAATAGAGAGCCTTGGTGTTCTTAGAGTACAAAAAAGCCCACCTTTGTAGGTGGGCTTAAACTATTGGTTTCAATAGTGCGATATCTTATTTAAGAATAGCTTCGTTACCATTTTCACGAATGGTTTTTAGAATGCTTTTTACACCGCGAGCGCTAGAGGCAACAACATTGCCTGACTTCATGTACTCAGTACCGCCAGCAAAGTCGGTAACAATCGCACCGGCTTCACGAGCGATTAGCTCACCTGCTGCGATATCCCATGGTTTTAGGCCAAGTTCGAAAAAGCCATCGACACGACTAGCCGCTAGGTAACATAGGTCTAAAGCTGCAGAACCTGTACGACGGAAGTCTGCACAATCTACAAATAGAGAAGACATGATCTTGAAGTAAGACTCAGAGTGCTGCTTCTGCTTGTATGGGAATCCTGTTGCCAGAACGGTACCTTGAAGGTCTTTTAACTGCTTAACGCGAATACGAGCGTTGTTTAACTGAGCACCAGCACCACGTTGTGCAGTGAATAGCTCGTTCAGCATTGGGTCGTAGACACACGCAACTTCAGTTTTGCCTTTGATGCGAACAGCGATAGATACAGAGAAGTGAGGCAAACCCTTAACAAAGTTTGTGGTGCCATCCAGTGGGTCGATGATCCATTGTACGTCGCTATCTTTACCTTCGATAACGCCATTTTCTTCAGCAACGATCGAGTGATCAGGGTATGACGCCTTGATCGTATCGATGATCATAGTTTCCGCCTCTTTGTCTACGTTAGTAACAAAGTCATTCGTGCCTTTCTGAGTCGATTCTATCTTCTCAGCATTTTCTAAAGATTTAGCAATATGGTTGCCTGCTTTTCGTGCAGCACGAATAGCGATATTGAGCATTGGATGCATACTAATTTCCCAACGGATGTTAAAGAACAGAAAAACGGCCGGGAGTATACCAGAATAACAGCTAAATGGAAGTGGTTAATTTTTGTGCTTTGTTTTTTTAAGTCTAAAGGGTCTGACCATTTTACTCAGGTATATGATACTATCTTGCTGCTTCAGATTTAGTGTTAGGATTTTATCATGCTCGACAACGTCAAAGTGGTTCTGGTTGGGACTTCACACTCCGGAAATATTGGCTCAGCAGCACGTGCCATGAAAGTGATGGGATTGACGAACTTAGTATTGGTCGATCCTCAATGTCAGGTTGATGAGCAGGCGCTTGCCCTTGCTGCCGGCGCTGCAGATATCGCTCAAAATGCGACAGTTGTAGCCAGCTTAGTCGAGGCAGTAGCAGATTGCGCGCTGGTAGTCGGTTCAAGCGCTCGATCCCGTACGTTAGATTGGCCTATGCTCGAGCCTCGCGAATGCGGCGTTAAGTTTGTCGAGGAAGGTCAGAGTAAACCTGTTGCTTTAGTATTCGGAAGAGAACGTACAGGTCTTACAAACGAAGAGCTACAGACGTGTCATTATCATGTTTGCATTCCGGCCAATCCTGAATACAGTTCGTTGAACCTTGCCATGGCGGTGCAAACCCTAAGCTATGAAGTACGTATGGCTTATTTAGAATACCAACAGCGACAATACGCGCCTTCAGAACCCGCGGAGTATCCTCGTCACAAAGATCTAGAAATGTTCTTCCAGCATCTTGAAAAAGTAGCAAAGAAGACCCAATTCATCAGTGATGAACAACCGGGCAAAGTAATGAACAAGCTGCGACGTCTGTTTAATAGAGCTCGCCCTGAAGCACAAGAACTGAATATTCTACGTGGTATTTTGACTGCCATAGAGAAGCGTCTTGCCGATAAATAATATCCTTTTTTGTTTTATGGTTAAATACCTGACTAATTTAGTCAATTAAATACTTGACCAAATTAGTCGGGTATGTAAAAATTCCTACCACATAAACGATGTGGATATGGTGTTATATGAGACTTACATCTAAAGGAAGATATGCAGTGACAGCCATGTTAGATGTGGCTCTACACTCACAACAAACTCCTGTTCCTCTGGCCGATATTTCAGAGAGACAAGGGATTTCACTATCTTATCTAGAGCAGCTTTTTTCTAAGTTACGTAAAGCTGGTTTAGTGACGAGTGTTCGTGGGCCTGGCGGTGGTTATCGTTTAGGCGAAGACGCGCATTCAATTGCTATTGGTACAGTAATTGCTGCGGTAGACGAGTCTGTCGATGCTACTAAGTGTAATGGCAAGGGAGATTGTCAAGGTGGCTCTCGCTGTCTAACGCATACACTATGGCGCGACTTGAGCTCACGCATCAGTGACTTCTTGAACAACATTACACTCGGAGAGTTAATGAAAGACAACGAAGTTCTGGAGATTTCCGACCGACAAGACCTTGAGCTTGTTGTTAATAATGGGTTCGCTAATAAAAATACACACACCGCACCCATCGGTGTGAACGTCCGCTCTTAAGCGGTCTGCCTGTTACATTGGAGTAGAAAATGAAACTGCCTATTTATCTCGATTATTCAGCGACCTGTCCAGTTGATCCTCGTGTGGCTGAAAAAATGGTTCAGTACATGACTATGGATGGTACGTTCGGTAACCCAGCGTCACGTTCACATCGTTACGGCTGGCAGGCAGAAGAAGCGGTTGATACAGCCCGCGAGCAAATTGCTGATTTGCTCAATGCCGATCCGCGTGAGATTGTGTTCACTTCTGGAGCCACAGAATCAGACAACTTGGCGATTAAAGGTGCTGCCCACTTCTATTCGAAGAAAGGTAAGCACATTATCACCTGCAAAACTGAGCACAAAGCTGTGCTGGACCCGTGTCGTCAATTAGAGCGTGAAGGTTTCGAAGTCACCTATTTAGAACCAGAGTCCAATGGTCTGATCGATCTCAACAAGCTAAAAGATGCAATGCGTGAAGACACGGTTCTTGTTTCGATTATGCATGTGAACAACGAGATTGGTGTCATTCAAGATATCGCGTCGATTGGCGAACTATGCCGCGAAAACAAAGTTGTCTTCCATGTGGATGCCGCTCAGTCAGCGGGCAAGCTGCCTATTGATGTCCAAGAGATGAAAGTTGACTTGATTTCACTGTCAGCTCATAAAGCATATGGCCCTAAAGGCATCGGTGCCCTTTACGTTCGTCGCAAGCCCCGTATTCGCCTAGAGGCGCAAATGCACGGTGGCGGACATGAGCGTGGTTTCCGTTCGGGTACACTCCCTACCCATCAAATTGTAGGTATGGGTGAAGCATTCCGCATTGCTAAAGAAGATATGCAGAAAGACTTTGAGCACGCGCTGGCATTGCGCAACCGTTTATTTGATGGTGTGAAAGATCTTGAAGCTGTAACCGTCAACGGTGACTTTGAACAGCGAGTTCCACATAACTTGAATATCAGCTTTGCTTTTGTCGAAGGTGAGTCACTATTGATGTCACTGAAAGATCTTGCAGTATCTTCTGGTAGTGCATGTACTTCAGCTAGTCTTGAACCTTCGTATGTACTACGAGCGCTAGGTTTGGATGATGAACTGGCACACAGTTCGGTTCGTTTCTCTTTCGGTCGCTTCACTACCGAAGAAGAGATTGACTACGCAATTGAACAAATTCGTACGGCAGTGATTAAACTGCGAGACATGTCTCCTCTATGGGATATGTACAAAGAGGGAATCGACCTAAGCACTGTCGAGTGGGCACACCACTAATAGCGCGTTTGGTTCCAAGGATATAAATAGAGGATTCGAGGTAAATATCATGGCATATAGCGAAAAAGTAATTGATCACTACGAGAACCCGCGTAACGTTGGTTCATTCGACAAAGAAGACCCAAGCATTGGTAGTGGTATGGTGGGGGCACCAGCCTGTGGTGACGTGATGAAACTGCAAATTAAGGTCACCCCAGAAGGCATTATCGAAGATGCAAAATTCAAAACTTACGGTTGTGGCAGCGCGATTGCGTCAAGCTCGCTAGTAACTGAGTGGGTGAAGGGCAAAAGTATTGATGATGCAGCGGCAATCAAAAATTCAGAAATTGCTGAAGAGCTTGAGCTTCCACCTGTAAAAGTTCACTGCTCAATTCTTGCGGAAGACGCAATTAAAGCAGCTGTTGCTGACTACAAGAAAAAACACCAATAATAAGTAATCTGTATATAATGGGAGCTTTGTTCTCCCATTCCATTCGCAAAAGACAAACTAAGGTGCAGTATGGCCATCACAATGACAGAAGCCGCGGCAAGTCGCGTTAAATCATTCCTAGACAACCGAGGGAAAGGTATCGGTTTACGCTTGGGTGTAAAGACGACGGGCTGTTCTGGTATGGCTTATGTTCTTGAGTTTGTCGATGAGTTAAACGAAGAAGATCAAGTTTTCGAACACGAAGGCGTAAAAGTTATTATCGACCAGAAAAGCTTAGTCTATCTGGATGGTACCGAGCTTGATTACGTTAAAGAAGGCTTGAATGAAGGATTTGAGTTTAACAACCCAAATGCCAAGAGCGAATGTGGTTGTGGTGAGAGCTTCAACGTTTAATTGATAGCACCAGTGGGCTTTGGCCTGCTGGTAGATTACCAAGGACCGAATTCAGCATGAATTACTTTGAATTATTTGGGCTACCAAGTCAGTTTTCGCTGGATGGTAGCCTTCTTTCTTCTCAGTTCCGTCAATTGCAGATGCAGTTTCATCCAGATAAGTTTGCCAGTGCCTCAGAGCGTGATCGTTTGATGGCGGTGCAGAAAGCTGCACAGATTAACGATGCTTATCAAACTCTGAAAAACCCGGTAACACGAGCTGAGTATTTGCTGGCTGAACACGGTGTTGAGATTCGTGGTGAACAGCAAACCATGCAAGATCCTATGTTCTTGATGCAACAGATGGAGTTGCGTGAAGAGTTAGAAGAGATCACTTCGAGTGCCGAGCCAGAAACTGCGTTGTTCGATTTTGAAGCCAAAGTATCCAAGATGTATAAACAGCACCTTGTAGATGTTGAACAAGAACTAGATCGAGCGGATTGGCCTCAAGCGGCTGATCGAGTACGCAAACTAAAATTTATTGCCAAATTAAAACATGAAATTGAACTAGTCGAAGAGAAACTCCTCAGCTAGTGAACAACAAGGGTCATCATGGCATTACTTCAAATTGCAGAGCCGGGCCAAAGCTCGGCGCCACACGAGCACAAACTTGCAGTTGGTATCGACTTAGGTACCACCAACTCGCTGGTTGCATCGGTTCGTAGTGGTGACGCTAATACTTTAAAAGATGAGCAAGGTCAGAGTTTACTACCCTCTGTCGTCAACTATTCTGAGCATTCAGTAACCGTTGGTGAGGTTGCCAAAGCGAAAGCTGAAACCGATCCAGATAACACGATCATTTCTGTTAAGCGCCTACTAGGACGCTCTTTGAGCGACATTCAAGCTCGTTACCCCAACTTACCTTACCAATTCACAACCAGTGACAATGGTTTGCCGGTTATCCAAACCGAGGCCGGAGCGAAAAACCCGATTGAAGTGTCAGCTGACATTTTACGTGCTTTGAGTCAACGAGCGGAGCAAACGCTTGGCGGAGAGCTTGCCGGAGCAGTGATTACCGTCCCTGCCTATTTTGATGACGCTCAACGTGCAGGAACTAAAGACGCAGCCAAGCTTGCTGGCTTGCACGTGTTGCGTTTACTGAACGAGCCGACAGCGGCGGCAATAGCCTATGGGCTTGACTCTGGTCAAGAGGGCGTTATTGCCGTTTATGATTTGGGCGGTGGTACTTTTGATATTTCGATTTTGCGTCTGTCAAAAGGCGTCTTTGAGGTATTGGCAACAGGCGGTGATTCGGCTTTAGGTGGTGATGATTTTGATCATCTGTTGGCCGACTTTTTGGTAGAAAAGTCTGGAGTGGCAACTCCTCTTACTTCAGAGCAACATCGCGTTGTTCTGAATGTGGCTACCAAAACCAAAATCGCGTTTTCTCAGCATGATGAAGTTGATGTCGACGTATTGGGTTGGTCCGGTAAAGTCTCTCGCCAAGATTTTGAAGCGCTGATCCGTCCGCTGGTCAAGAAAACGCTGATGTCTTGTCGCCGAGCACTAAAAGATGCAGAGGTCGATACGGACGAAGTTTTAGAAGTGGTGATGGTCGGTGGCTCAACCCGTACTTTACTGGTACGCGAAATGGTGGGTGAGTTCTTTGGTCGGACTCCATTGACGAGCATTAACCCTGACGAAGTGGTTGCGATTGGGGCGGGCATTCAAGCCGATATTTTGGTTGGCAATAAGCCTGATTCAGAAATGCTGCTACTCGACGTGATCCCACTCTCGCTTGGGATCGAAACCATGGGGGGGTTGGTCGAGAAAATCGTACCGCGTAATACCACCATCCCAGTCGCACGCGCTCAAGAGTTTACTACCTTTAAGGATGGTCAAACGGCAATGAGTGTTCATGTCGTTCAGGGTGAGCGTGAAATGGTTGATGACTGTCGCTCATTGGCGCGTTTTTCTCTCAAAGGTATCCCGGCCATGGCGGCGGGAGCAGCACATATTCGTGTGACCTACCAAGTCGACGCAGACGGGCTACTCTCTGTTACTGCGATGGAAAAAAGCACCGGTGTGCAGTCGGAAATCCAAGTTAAACCCTCTTATGGTTTAAGCGACGACGAAGTGGCGAACATGCTGCGTGACTCTATGACCCATGCTAAACAAGATATGCAGGCGAGGGCTTTGGCTGAACAGCGCGTTGAAGCAGACCGAGTTATTGAAGGTTTGTTGGCTGCCATGCAGGCTGATGGTGATGATCTACTGTCAGAACAAGAGCGAACCGATCTGCTCAAAGCCATTGAAGCACTGATTAAGCTGCGCAATGGTGACGATGCCGATGCTATTGAACAAGGAATCAAAGACACGGATAAGGCGAGCCAAGACTTCGCATCGCGCCGTATGGATAAATCGATTCGAGCTGCTCTGGCAGGTCAATCAGTCAACGATATTTAAGAGATAAAGTTATGCCTAAGATTATTGTTTTGCCGCATGAAGACCTATGCCCAGAAGGCGCTGTACTCGAAGCGCAGTCTGGGGAAAGCGTACTTGATGTCGCGCTTAAGAACGGTATTGGAATTGAACACGCGTGTGAAAAATCCTGTGCGTGTACCACTTGTCACGTGGTGATTCGTGAAGGCTTTGACTCTCTTGAAGAGAGTGACGAGCTTGAAGATGACATGCTGGATAAAGCGTGGGGCCTAGAGCCTGAGTCTCGCTTAGGTTGTCAGGCGAAGGTAGCCGATGAAGATCTGGTGGTGGAAATTCCAAAGTACACACTAAACCACGCATCAGAAGATCACTAATAACTGGATAAAAAGGAAGGGAACTATGAAGTGGACTGATTCACGAGACATCGCAATTGAGTTGTGTGACAAATTCCCGGACGTGGATCCAAAGAATGTCAGATTTACTGATTTGCACCAGTGGATTACCGAACTTGAAGAGTTTGAGGACGAACCGAATCGTTCCAACGAAAAGATTCTTGAAGCGGTCATCCTATGTTGGATGGATGAAATGGACTAACCCTCAACGGGAAAACCATCGCAGTTAACAAAAATTAGCAAAAAAAGCGGACCTTATGGTCCGTTTTTTATCAATTTCACATTAAAGTGTTAACATCCAGCAGTGAATAGAAGAGGCGTAGGCAACGCCAGTAAAGACAAGGAGTAACCATGTCTACACAGATGTCAGTATTTCTAAGCCAAGCTCCAGCGGCACCGCAATGGGGCGATAAGGCGATTCTCTCTTTTTCAGAACAGAGTGCGACTGTTCATTTAGCCGACAGCCATGATTTGGGCGCTATTCAACGTGCTGCCCGAAAGCTGGATTCACAAGGCATTGTGAGTGTGGCGCTTGAAGGTCAAGACTGGGACCTAGAAAAAATCTGGTCTTTTCATCAAGGTTACCGTGGGCCGAAAAAGGCTAACACCTTAGTGTGGCCAGCGTTAGCTGATGCAGAACAATCTGAATTAAATGCACGTATTAAAGCAACCGATTTCACCCGAGACATTATCAATAAGCCTGCAGAGGAAGTGGCGCCACGTCAACTAGCGACCATGGCCGCTGAGTTTATCAAATCAGTGGCACCAGAAGGGACAGTCACTGCTCGTATCGTCAAAGACAAAGATCTGCTTACTGAAGGATGGCAAGGTATTTATGCTGTCGGGCGCGGTTCTGAACGCACTTCGGCTATGTTGCAGCTAGATTTCAATCCGACAGGCGATGAAAACGCTCCAGTGTTTGCGTGTTTGGTCGGTAAAGGGATTACCTTTGACTCTGGCGGCTACAGCATCAAACCCTCTAACTTTATGACTGCGATGAAGTCCGATATGGGGGGGGCAGGAACGATCTCAGGTGGTCTAGGATTAGCCATTATGCGTGGCCTCAACAAGCGCGTAAAGCTGATTTTGTGTTGCGCAGAAAACATGATTTCTGGTCGAGCGCTCAAGTTAGGCGACATTATCACCTACAAAAATGGCAAAACCGTTGAGATCATGAATACGGATGCGGAAGGACGCTTAGTGCTAGCAGATGGCCTTATTTACGCGAGTGAACAGAATCCGGAGCTAATTATTGATTGTGCCACTCTTACCGGTGCTGCGAAAAATGCGCTCGGCAATGACTATCATGCTTTGATGAGTTTTGATGACGAGTTATCTCATCAAGCGTTAACTGCGGCGAATCACGAAAAAGAGGGCTTGTGGCCACTTCCTTTAGCGGATTTCCATCGCGGCATGTTACCTTCGAACTTTGCAGATTTGTCGAACATTAGCAGTGGTGATTACTCACCAGGTGCGAGCACCGCAGCGGCTTTCCTGTCTTACTTTGTCGAAGATTATAAAAAGGGTTGGTTGCACTTTGACTGTGCGGCGACTTATCGCAAAGGCCCTACTGATAAGTGGGCGGCGGGCGCTACGGGTGTTGGCGTACGTACCCTAGCAGGCTTATTGATTCAACAAGCTGATAAATAGAATTAAGAGGCCACAGAGCCTCTTCCATTAAAACAAAAACGAAAGGATACCCTTATGGCTCTAGAAAGAACTTTTTCTATTGTTAAGCCTGATGCAGTAGAACGTAACCTTATTGGTGAAATCTATCACCGAATTGAAAAGGCTGGATTGCGAATCATCGCTGCTAAGATGGTGCACTTGACTGAAGAGCAAGCGAGTGGTTTTTACGCTGAGCATGAAGGCAAAGAGTTCTTCCCAGCGTTGAAAGAGTACATGACATCAGGTCCTGTTATGGTGCAGGTATTAGAAGGTGAAGATGCGATAGCACGTTACCGTGAGCTGATGGGCAAAACCAACCCAGAACAAGCTGCGTGCGGGACTATTCGCGCAGATTACGCATTGAGTATGCGTCACAACTCTGTTCACGGCTCAGATAGCCCTGAATCGGCGGCCCGCGAAATCGAGTTTTTCTTCCCGAGTTCGGAAATTTGCCCTCGCTAGTTAGCTCTCATGCAGAGTTCAATGATATTAAAGCCAGCAACTGAGTTGCTGGCTTTATTTATGATAGTTTGATTAGCGACAACTCAAGCTTATCCGGCGAGAGTGTTGGGTGCTGAACAAAAAGTCTGCTATCATAATCGGTTTATTGGCTGCAAAAAAGATGGTCCAGTGTTAGCACTAGATGATATTTGGGTAGTTCGACCTTTCGGAGTAAGTAGCAGCTGTTATTATGCTGAGCTAAAGATTTCTTTGTTACAACGTTCAAAATGAAGGTAATAAGGAACAGAAAATAGCCGCGAGCCAAGCAATATCGTCTATTATTTATGCGTAAATTTTAATCACGACAAACGCTTTTGCCTATCCTTTATCAGTGGCAAATCAAAGCGAAAATTTTTTTAACATACCGCGCTTGCAAGGGTATCAGTCTTGACAGATTGTGATATACTCTGCGCGCATTTTATATCCTATAAACAGAGTAAGACAATGGCAGATTTATCGAAATACAGAAACATTGGTATTTTCGCGCACGTTGATGCGGGTAAAACTACCACCACTGAGCGTATCCTTAAGCTTACTGGTAAAATCCACAAAACTGGTGAAGTACACGACGGTGAGTCTACGACTGACTTCATGGAGCAGGAAGCTGAGCGTGGTATTACTATCCAGTCTGCTGCGGTAACTTGTGAGTGGAATGGCCACCGCCTAAACGTTATCGATACTCCGGGACACGTTGACTTTACAGTTGAAGTATATCGTTCACTTAAAGTTCTTGACGGTGGTATCGGTGTATTCTGTGGTTCTGGTGGTGTTGAGCCTCAGTCAGAAACAAACTGGCGCTACGCGAACGACTCAGAAGTTGCTCGTCTAATCTTCGTTAACAAACTAGACCGTATGGGTGCAGACTTCTTCCGTGTAGTTGACCAAGTGAAGAACGTTCTAGGTGCTAACCCACTAGTTATGACTCTGCCAATCGGTCGTGAAGACGATTTCGTTGGTGTGGTAGACGTACTAAACCGTAAAGCTTACGTTTGGGATGATACTGGCCTTCCAGAAAACTACGAAGTCCAAGACATTCCTGCGGATATGGTTGATGATGTCGAGCAATACCGTGAAGAGCTCGTTGAGACTGCTGTAGAGCAAGACGACGACCTAATGGAAGCTTACATGGAAGGCGAAGAGCCAACTATTGAGCAACTAAAAGCTTGTATCCGTAAAGGTACTCGTGAACTAGCATTCTTCCCAACATTCTGTGGTTCTGCATTTAAGAACAAGGGTGTTCAGCTAGTACTAGACGCGGTTGTAGACTACCTACCTGCGCCACACGAAGTTGATCCTCAACCTCTAACAGATCCAGAAACAGGTGAGCCTACTGGCGAAGTTGCGACTGTATCTGCAGATGAGCCACTAAAAGCGCTAGCATTCAAAATCATGGATGACCGTTTTGGTGCCCTAACATTCGTACGTATCTACTCTGGCCGTCTGAAGAAGGGTGACACAATCCTTAACTCAGCGACTGGTAAAACAGAACGTATCGGCCGTATGTGTGAAATGCAAGCGGACGAGCGTAACGAGCTAACTGAAGCTCAAGCGGGTGACATCATCGCTATCGTAGGTATGAAGAACGTTCAAACTGGTCACACTCTATGTGATCCTAAGCATGAATGTACTCTAGAAGCTATGATCTTCCCAGAACCAGTAATCTCTATCGCTGTTTCTCCAAAAGATAAAGGTTCTACAGAGAAAATGGGTATCGCGATTGGTAAGATGGTTGCAGAAGATCCATCATTCCAAGTTGAGACTGACGAAGACTCAGGCGAAACTATCCTGAAAGGTATGGGTGAACTTCACCTAGACATCAAGGTAGACATCCTTAAGCGTACTTACGGCGTTGAGCTTGAAGTAGGTGCTCCACAGGTAGCTTACCGTGAAACTATCACTCAACCAGTTGAAGATAGCTACACGCATAAGAAGCAGTCTGGTGGTTCTGGTCAGTTCGCGAAAATCGACTACCGTATCAAACCAGGTGAGCCAAACTCTGGCTTCACGTTCAAATCAACGGTTGTTGGTGGTAACGTACCTAAAGAATTCTGGCCTGCAGTAGAGAAAGGCTTCGAGTCTATGATGGCTACTGGTGTTCTAGCTGGTTTCCCAACGCTAGATGTAGAAGTTGAGCTATTCGACGGTGGTTTCCACGCAGTTGACTCTTCTGCAATCGCTTACGAAATCGCTGCTAAAGGCGCATTCCGTCAGTCTATGCCTAAAGCAGGTGCGCAACTTCTAGAGCCAATCATGAAAGTTGACGTGTTCACTCCAGAAGACAACGTTGGTGACGTAATCGGTGACCTTAACCGTCGTCGTGGTATGATCAAAGACCAACAAGCTGGTACTACAGGCGTTCGTATTAAAGCAGACGTTCCTCTATCAGAAATGTTTGGCTACATCGGTCACCTACGTACTATCACTTCTGGCCGTGGTCAGTTCTCTATGGAGTTCGGTCAATACGCACCTTGTCCAGCAAACGTTGCTGAGCAAGTTATCGCAGAAGTTAAAGAGCGCGAAGCTAAGAAGTAATTTCTACTCTAGCTAGATAGCTTTAAAGCCCCAGTCGAAAGACTGGGGCTTTTTTTGTTTTTAGAGAACGGGCTTCGCCCTTCAAGAGGAGCTCATGGTGAGCGAGTCGAAAGTTGCAGGCAGTACTAGCGAGTTTCAGTCTGATTTTTTGAACTTAAAAGCAAAGAGTTGATATTCACTGTCAACACTTCCACGATTTTCTCGTTTCTCGTTTCTCGTTTCTCGTTTCTCGTTTTTCACCTCGGGCTACCACTATCAATAATCTCTAGCCCCAGTTCATCGAAAGATTGATTCTGCTTGGCTTGCTCGAAAATCCATTCAGTAAAGCGTTTAATCTTGTCGCGTTTGAAATAAGCGCGCGGAGCGCATAAATAGTAATTGTAGTCAGTGGTTTGTGCTAAATTGCCTATTCTGACTAGTTTGCCCTCATCGATATAGCGTTTAGCTAGCGTATGCTTTGCTAGTGCGACCCCTTGTACTGAGAGCGCACCTTCCAATACAAAGTGCGAGCCATTGTATTTTAGGGTCGGCTTAGAGGTGCTGTGACCAGCGTTGTTGAGCCAGATCCCCCAGTCTAAATCTCGCCAATAATCTTCAATTAAGTCTGCGCCGGTAAGGTCGCTTAAATCATAGATGCCGTGCTGTTCTTGATAAATAGGGTGGCAAACAGGGTAGAGCAGTTCCTCGAACAATAGCACGGCATTCAGATTAGGGTAATTTCCCGGCCCGTAGCGAATGCATAAGTCTAGGCTAGAGTTCTGAAAGTCTGCTAATTGGCTGGTGGGCTCGATCATCAGTTCAAGGTCGGGGTGTTGATTGCGAAAATCGCCAATCTTAGGCACCAACCAATGCTGAGCGAAGGAGGGCAGAGTAGAGATAGACAGTTGGTTTGGATTGGGATCTCGATTTATTTGTCTGACACCTTGTTGTAAGTGTTCAAACCCCCGCATCGCTTGCTCAAAAAGCACTTCACCTTCCATGGTTAACACCACTTTTCGATGCTGACGGATAAATAGATCGGCGCCTAAAGACTCTTCTAACTGGCGAATTTGTTGACTGATAGCGGCAGCGGAGACAAACAGCTCATCAGCGGCTCGTTTAAAGCTACCAAACTTAGCCGCAGTATAGAAATAGTAAAGCCCCTGTAGTGGAGGTAGGCGATTATTCACTTAAGCACACCTTAACTGAGTGTCAGTTTGTATCGTTTGAGATGAATGCCTCTATGGTTAATTATTTAGCCAGCAAATGCAAAAAAGGTGGTTAACATGGAAAATACGTACATTAACGAGTTTAGCAAACAATCCGTCTTCCGCTCTTTACTAAAGAAATTCTTAACTAACGCCAAAGTGTGGAAACGTAACTACACAACACGCCGAGAGTTGTCACACCTCTCAGAGCGCTCACTAAGAGACATCGGAGTGACGAAGGAAGAAGCGTACAGAGAAAGCATTCGTCACTATTGGGATAAGTGAAGTTGTTAAGTTACTCTGCAATCTCGCTATGTAACCAATTAGCGAAGGCAGCGATTCGTTTTCTCCGGGGGGACTCATCATCATAGAAAAGATTGAATTGAATACCTGGTGTCATGCCAATCTCAAATGGTTTGATGAGTAACCCTCTCTCCACATAGTCGTTAGCTAAAGAGTCAGAAGCCAGACATGCGCCGTGGCCTGCCATCACCGCATTCATAGCATGATCGAAAGTGCTCACATCCATCCATTGAACAGAGTCCTTATTCATGGCAACCCCCGCTTGAGCGAACCAGGTTTGCCAAGGATAACCGCCAGACTCGTAGTGAATCAGCCAAGTATTGAGTAACTGTTTAGGTTCAGATAGACCGATTGTTTTGGCGAGGTGGGGAGAGCAGAAAGGATAAATACTCTCTTCAAACAGAAATTCCTTATGCAGGTTTTGTCCACTCGGCTTGTCGAGATCTTCTCCTTGCCAGATAGCAATGTCGGCATCGCCCTGTTTGAGGTTCGGAGCATCACAACTGGTAATGATACGAATTGGAATGTTTGGGTACTGAGTCGAAAACTTCCACAGCCGAGGTAGTAGCCAGCGAGAGGCAAAAGAAGGCGTAGAACTGACGCAAAGCAGACCTTCAACCGGCTCATTTTGAATTTGATTTAGACCGCTGACAATCGACTCAAACCCTTGAGCTACATGCTTAAACAAGATCTTTCCTTGCTCTGTAAGGCGCATTTCACGGCCATCTCGAACAAAGAGCTTACAGCCCAAGCCATCTTCGAGTTGTCGAATCTTTTGGCTCACGGCCGCTTGGCTAATACACAGTTCATCGGCTGCTCGACTGTAACTGTTCAGCCGTGCGGCAACTTCAAAATAACGCAATCCCGCTAGATGATGCAGCCTTGCATCCATATTGGTGTCCTACTATTTTTCGAGATGAGGGAATCATAATCGCTTTGCAGTAAAAGAAAAAGGAGAGCGTTAACTGGCTCTCCTTGTGGCGTATAAGGTTTAGTTTGTTACTCTTCCCATACAACGAGTTGACCTTTTGGCCAATTTTGCCCTACATCGTGGTATTTTTGCTCTAGAACATGGCGCTTGATCTTCAATGTAGGAGTAAGAATCCCATTTTCTATCGTCCAAGGGTCTTTGATCATCAATACCCCTTTGATCTGCTCATGAGATTCCAGTTCAGCGTTCATTCGCGCGATCACTTTCTTTGTGGTTCTCTCGTAGCGAGCTCGATCGAAGTTAGGGAAGTCATGCGGCACAACTAGCAAGATAGGTGCAGGCAGGCCAAGCCCAATCAAACACATCATCTCAACTCGGCTGTACTCAAACAGTTTTTTCTCGATTGGTACAGGGGCGACAAACTTACCTTTTGCAGTTTTAAAGGTATCTTTTTTACGCCCTTGAATGGTGAGATAACCTTCGCTGTCAATCGCGCCAATATCACCGGTATGTAGCCATCCTTCAGAATCAAATGACTCTTGAGTCGCAATATCGTTTTTATAGTAACCCGAGAACATACCTTTGCTTCGCACCATGATTTCATCATCTGCAGCAATCTTGAGCTCGATTCCTGGCCCTGCATTGCCGACACTGCCGATTTTATCTGCCCTGAATGGGTAGTTTAACGTGCTGTAGGCGAATGATTCGGTCATGCCCCATGCTTCGGTGATGTTTAAGCCGACACTGCGATACCATTCAAGTAAAGCAGGAGAAACAGGCGCTGAACCACAACCAAGTACTCGAGCTTTGTCTAATCCAAGTCCTTCCGCCAGTTTCTTCTTGATCAATGAGTTAACGAACGGGATCTTGAGTAGCAAATTAAGTTTTTTCGGCGGAAGTTTGTCTTGAATCCGTTGTTGGAACAACGTCCATAAACGTGGGACTGAGATAAATAGTGTCGGTCTTTGCATTTTGACATCTTCAATGAAGGTGTCGAGCGATTCAGGAAAGGCCGTTTCGACCCCGCCCATGATTGAAGAGCCGAAAATATAGACGCGTTCAGTAATGTGCGCCAACGGTAAGTAGGAGAACAAGCGATCTTCTTCTTCGATACCAATGTGGTTTATCAGTTGCTGAGCTGACCAGCAAAATGCCCCGTAGGTGAGCATTGCGCCTTTCGGCAGCCCCGAGGTGCCTGAGGTATAGACAATAGACATGAGCTTATCGTCATAGTGCTGTGGGCGAGCGTCGCTCGGTGATGCTGCTGCTATCAAATCTGTATACTGATGCTGGCATCGTGGCGCGGAATCGTAAGGCAGCGCAATGGTGATGATATCTGCAACGCTATCGATCACTTGTTGTGTTGCTGAAGCATCATCAAGTTTGCCTGCAATCATCGCTTTGCTTTCGCTGTGGGTTAAACAGTACTCAATCGTATCTGCTCCCGCAGTTGGGAAAATCGGCACACTGACAAAGTCTCCTAGCATCATGGCGAGATCGCAAATAAACCACTCGGCGCAGTTTTTTGAAATTAAAGCGACTTTATCTCCAGGCTTAACCCCTAAGCCATTGAGTGCACTGACGAGTTTGAGTGCTTGGTCAGCGACTTGAGCATAAGTAAACTCAACATGTTGACGGTTAATGGTTTGTTTTAGGTAGACCTGATTAGGCCGCTCCGCAGCCCATTTTAAGATCATTTCGTTCGGTGGCGGGAGAGCACAGGTTGGTTTGCTCAACTCGTTAGGCTGAATCATTCTCTAACTCCGTGTTATTGGCAAATATTATATTTATTGTTAATAGAATGTTAACTCTAGCATGCGCACTTAAAGGGATGAAAGTATTTATCGTCAGTTTGCGTTCATCTTGTGACCATGACACCGTTAGTGTAGTTGACGGTAGGTAGCAGGGCTAATTCCGGTTTTCTTTTTGAATATCCTTGAGAAGTAGGACACATCGTTATAGCCACACTGAAAAGCGATAAATGAGATCTTCTCTTTTTTATTACTTATAAGTAGCTGTTTGGCTAACGCGATGCGCTTCAAGGTTAAATAGTCACGAAAGCTCACCCCAATAGTTTTGTGAAAAAACTTGGAAAAATAGGTCACCGAGTAATGACAGTATTCGGCCACGTCCTCTTCACGAATGGTGCGTGATAAGTTTTTCTCTATATACCGCAGCATTTCCACCAAATCTTTGCTGATGTGTTTGTTGCTGTGATTTTGGGTGAGCTTATGAATGTCCAAAATGTCTTGATGTTGAGTAAACTGATAGATGACTTGCTTGTTCAACTCCTCAACCCAAAGGTGCATATCATCGGTTTCTATATTGAACGAAGCAAACATCACCTCCAACTCATCAAACTCAGGTGGAAGCGGCTGGGCGTGAATCACCACCAGCTTTTTATCTAAGTTTTGACATAGCTTGACTGCGGTAAGAAACAGAGAATGAAAGGTGCTTTCATAAAAGAAGAAACAAAAATGGATGTCGGACTCACTCAAAACAGACACGTCATAGCCGTAGTCAAGCAGATGAAAGTGCTGTTCTAAGTCACGCACCATATCTTTGGGTACGTAGGTGATCGATTGACCAAGCCAGTAGCCTTTATGAAGTACATCCACGCTAGATTCTAAACCTCTTAAATACGAGTAGTACAGCTTTCAGCTTAGCCTTAGAAACAGAAATGCAGCAAGTTTGCTATTGAGCTCGTCTATAATTTAGTTGTTTGTTATTTGAACTAATATCTCAATTTTATCTCTGCTAGATTTTGTCAAGTCTTACTATTGAGACGTTATGGAATTATTCGCTTTTTAGTTCATCGGTTACGAAAGATGGTTTTTATATATCTGAATATTAGTAATTAATGTTATAGGTCTGAGATAGAGTTTTTATTTTAAAAGCTGGATGTAGTTCAACAAAATTGTTTGCACTTCCGCTTTTTTAGCCAAATTGATGACAAAAAAGTCCTATCAATGGATAAGAAAGTCCTAACTGTTGTTGCTCAATATCTCTAAATTTATCAATAAGCGCACAGCTTAATGAACTTTGGAAGGAGACATATCATGAGCAAGCTAATTAAAAACATCACCGACTTTATGCAAGATGAAGAAGGTTTGACTGTGGTCGAATACGTTGTAGGTGCGGGTTTGATTGTTATCGCTCTAGCGGCGGTCTTCGACAACCTAGGTACGCTACTACAAGGTGAGTTGGATACTATTTTCGATGAAGCGCCAGCTGATCCGGCTTAATTCACGAGAGAATAATTGATATTAATGTAAGCATTTTATCAAACCCCCTACTATTATTTATTTAGGCTTGTAATTCTAAACCTTAGTTTTACAAGCCTAACTGTTTTAGGGGGATATATGCACAGATTAACAAGCGTGAATGAGTTCTTCGCTGATGAAAGTGGTTTAACCGTGGTGGAGTATGTGGTAGGTGCCGGGTTGATGGTGATTGTTTTTACCGGCGTTTTTGCTGCGTTCAGTGATTCTTTAACCTCTGAATTAGACACAATTTTCTAGCTAGAAGCGAATGAAGCGAATAAGGAAGTTGTGTTGATTGTCAATTATCTAATCTGGTTAGGTTTTATCGCGATTGCAGTCAGTGATGCCAGAGAGCACCGTATCCCCAACACCTATTTGTTGATCGTACTTGCTCTTTGTCTGCTTAATATTCTTTTAAAGCCCGACGTTTGGTCGTCGTTGATCACTGCTCTCGCAGGAGGGGCGGTACTGTTTTTCGCCTCTTTGGCTTTGCACCTGGTAAGAGTTATGGCGCCTGGTGATGTTAAGTTGCTCGGTGTGGTCGGATTTTGGCTCGGATGGGGCAACTTAATGGCAGCGTCGGGATGGATTGCCTTGGCAAGCGTAGTTGTCGGCTTGTTTTACGCCGCGTTGAACCGAATTAGGACGGGGGCGTCTATCAAAGATTTGATGACGAAATATTCGATTCTTGTTGCTTATGGTAGCCAAACCAACGCCATAGTGGCAGGGAAGGGGGCACTTGAACACAAGCTACGTATGCCTTTTGCGCCAGTGGTGGTGATTGGATTGGCGCTTTTCTACTACTTCTAAGCCAACAGATGACAAGGAGTCATTATGGTTGAGTCGACAGCTCCGATTAAGCACAGGGTGGAGTTAACACCGCAGGCCGATGCGCCTCCAGTGCCTACTTCGTTTGATGCGCTGGGCATCCCCAAGGCGGTTTTGGAAAACCTGCTAATTAAGCATCTCGCTGCCTACCCCAAGTCTGACATCTTGCAACTAACCAAATTGATGTGCATTAACAGCCACATGATTGAAGAGATGTTAGGCGATTTAAGATCCAAATCTTTGGTTGAAGTGTTCCAAGCGCAAAGTGCTGGTTTTCAAACGGCCAGTTCAGGCCATGTACGTTACGGATTGTCCGAACAAGGAATGCAGGGGGCGGATGTCGCCTTTGCCAAAGACGCCTACTTAGGTCCGGCACCAGTTTCTCTCGATGCTTACGATACTATGGTTAAATCGCAGGATGTCCGCGCTCAAATGGTTAATCGTCAAGATGTCACCTATGCATTGAGTGAGGTGCTCGGGGCGGAAAGAATGATCGCGAGTTTAGGCCCGGCCATTAACTCGGGGCGAGCACTTTTACTTTACGGTGATGCCGGTACCGGTAAAACGTTTGTCGCAACACGTATTCTCAATTCTCTCAATACATCTGTCTACATTCCCTATGCGGTCTACGCGGCAGGGAACATCATTAAGGTTTTCTCTCCCCAGCATCACAAGCGTGTGACCAGCTCGGAAATCCAATCCATCGCATTTAAAGAGCAATTTGACCGTCGTTGGTGCCTGTGTGAGCGTCCAAGTATCCAGGTAGGGGGGGAACTGACCATGGATATGTTGGAAGTTAATCACAGTGAGCATAATCGAGTGTGGATGGCACCTCTGCAAATGATGGCCAACAACGGAATCTTCATCATCGACGATTTGGGGCGTCAGACTATGCCCGTTACTACCTTGCTTAACCGCTGGATTGTGCCGATGGAGTACTTTTACGACTACCTTTCTCTACCCAACGGACAGCAAATCACGATTCCCTTTATTCTCACACTCGCCTTCTCTACGAACTTAGATCCGGAAAAGATCAGTGACCCTGCTTTTTTGCGTCGACTAGGCTACAAAATTCAATTTGGTCCCTTGTTGGAAACGGAGTATCGCCAGCTATGGGACAAGCTCTCTCAAGGTCGAAAATTACAACTCGCAGAGGGCTGTTTCCCTACCTTGCTCGATCTCCATCAGCAGCATAGCGTGGGTTTTTATCCTTGTATTCCCAAAGATTTGGTAGGTATCAGTCGCGATATCATCGTTTTCGAGGAGGCCGAGTCAGTCATCACCTCAGAAATCGTCGCCCGAGCTTGGGAAGTCTACTTTACAGCGGACGGTAAAGGGGGAGGTGCTCGATGAGTCGAAGCCAAGTTATCTTATTGTTTTTACTTTCTATTGCTTTTGGTTTAGGCGCAGTTTTCTTTGCCAAGCAGTGGATGGATCGGCAACTGACGCCACAGACTGAGGTTGAAGTGGTTGAGCGTGAACCTGTATTGGTCGCCGCGCAAGAAATTCCATCTGGAAGCATTATCGAACAGCAGCATGTCAGCGCTAAATTACTTGAAGTCGCTTGGCGAGATGAAAGCCAGTTCTCCTCTGAAGAAGCATTGCTGGGGCAGGTGGCCGCTACCACGATTTATCCAGGGGAGATCATTACCCAGAACCGCCTCGCCAACTCAGGTGAAGGCTCGACATTAGCTGCACTGATTCCAGAAGACAAACGAGCGGTAACGATACGTGTTAATGATGTTATTGGCGTAGCCGGTTTTCTCTTACCGGGTAACAGAGTCGATGTGCTAAATACCATCAGCTATAGCCGGACTTCTGCACGCACCTTAACTGTGCTGAAAAATATTAAAGTGCTTGCGGTGGACCAAACGGCGAGAACGGCCGAAAACAAACCGATTATTGTCCGCGCCGTTACACTCGAAGTCTCACCTAGTGAGGCAGAAAAACTATTGTCAGCGCGCAGTAAAGGAGAGATCCAGCTGACACTACGCAATCCTCATGCGGAAGAAGAAAAAGTCGTTAAACGATACGTTGCTCCAAGTGTCACGATTCTAAAAGGCACTGAGAAGAGCAATATTAGAGTCAAGGATTGAGGTGACCTATGCGCAAGATAATTGTTTTCATTACATTGTTGTTCATCTCTAGCTTGAGCGCTCAAGCTGCGACTCAATCTGGCAAAGTGGTCACTGTGCCACACCATAAGTCGGCACACGTTACTCTGGCAGGCAAAGCAAAGAGAGTCTCTCTAGGAGACCCCGATGTGCTCGATATCGTTATGCTGAAATCCGATGAAGTGTTTTTGATAGGTAAGAAGTTGGGCTCGACCAATTTGATGGCCTGGGACAGTCGCGGGCGCCTGATTGAGTCTATCAATATCGAAGTAACCCACGATCTGAATAGTCTTAAGGCTAAGCTGTATGAGTTTTTGCCCAATGAGTCTATTGAAGTGCATAGCGCGCAAAACCGTCTGATTTTGAGTGGGCAAGTGAGCCATCAATCAGCCATGAACATCGCCCTTCGTGTCGCTGAGACCTATTCGGCAGGCCAAGAAGCGGACAAAGAGAACAAATCGCTCAGTGAGCAAGTCCAGAAAACCGGCGTGATCAACTTAATGACGATTGGCGGCGCTCAGCAGGTCATGCTGGAAGTGACCGTCGCTGAAGTGCAGCGCAGTTTGGTGAGAAAGTTCGATGCGAGTTTCCATTTCTTTCAACAGAACGGAAAGTTCGGCTGGGGGGGGACCTCAGGGGGAGGTGTCATTGATGACCTAGTCGGCGGAGGAATAGGACCGATTTTCAACGCGCCTAGCATTGATAGTACGGGCTTGTTGGGAACCTTTATTGATAGCAATACACTGTTTACTTTTGCGCTCGATATCGCCAAACAAAACGGTACTGCCAAAGTATTGGCCGAGCCCAATTTAACCTCTCTCAGTGGTTCGAAAGCTGAATTCTTAGCAGGGGGGGAGTTCCCGATTCCTGTGCCCGATGAAAACGGCATCACCATTGAATACAAGGAGTATGGTGTCGGATTGAAGTTTATTCCTACGGTTTTATCCGATCAGAAAATCAACTTGAACCTTGCCGTGGATGTCAGTGAGATCGCCAATACCTCATCGTTAACTTTAGCCCCGGGGGGAACCAATGGTACCTATGTTATTCCACCGATTACTCGCCGTAGCGCCTCTTCTACCCTAGAGATGGCAGATGGTCAAACCATAGGCATTGCCGGTTTGATGAGTGAAAACGTACGAGATGTCGTTAAAGAGATGCCAGGATTTAGCGATATTCCTATTTTAGGCCAGTTGTTTAATAGTCAAGAGTATATCTCTGGAGAGACAGAGTTAGTGATTCTGGTTACGCCTCGTTTGGCCAAGCCGATAGACCGAAGGAAAGTGACGCTCCCTACGGATTTTTATGTTGAACCTAACGATTTCGAGTATTACTTGCTTGGCCGAGGAGCCTACATTGCACCGGCTAGCAAAGCTCAAACCCCAAAGCAACTGGAGTTTGAGTATGTGGATCGCAGCAAAGGTGGTACAGAAGGCACGTTTGGACATAGTTTGTAGGGGGAAACATGAAAAAAATCAATATATTATCAATGACGTTGTGTTTGTCTCTGCTGCTGGTGGGGTGTGTCAACAATGCCGAAAGCTTGGGGACGCATGTCGCACAGCTGAGAGCAGAGCAAACGTACAATCCGAGTGCGACCCAAGATAATCTTGGTGTTGTGCCATCTGGCAGTGGTGAGCGAATGGAAGGCGCCTACCAAATTTATACGGGTAAACAAAGCTCAGAGTTGAAAGGCACCGATAGTCAATTCTTAGAGGGGTTCAGTGACTAAACCTCAAGGAGCTACTATGAATCGGATGCAAAGTGGCCGAATGTTACGTCGGCAAAAAGGGTTAGTTTTGGTACTGGTAACAGCTGCCATGTTTGCTCTGATAGGGGTTGCAGCATTGTCAATCGACGTCAATCATGCCCTGATGAACAAGTCGCGACTGCAAAACAGTGCCGACGCGGCTGCGTTAGCAGCTGCGGTGGTGATCGATGGCGATGGCTCGACAGCCGATGCTACCGCTGCAGCTAACACTACGGTGACCAATATTGCGAATGCTTCGGGTAACGGAGAGTTGTCATTTCCCGCAGGTTCGATTTTGGTGCAGTTCACCAATGATCCGCAAAGCTTCCCTTCTCCGCCGCAAACGCAAACCGCGGGCTTCGATGCAGATCAAGATACCTTTGTACGAGTGATCATCAGTAATTACCAGTTGGAGAACTACTTTGCTGATTGGATGGGTATCGACAAAGCGCTCAATGTCTCGGCTGCCGCAGGCCCTAGCCCCAGCGCACCAGCGGTTAATGTGGTGCCTATGGCGGTATGCCAAGATGAAAGTGCCACAGGGAGTAAAGGTTACGATACTGGCAAGCTGTATGCGCTTAAAATTGCCGACTTAAATCAGACTGAAATGGGGGCGGGTAACTACCAGTTGCTTGATTTTGGCTCTGGTGCCGATACGGTGCGAACAGCCCTGGCTGGAGGCTATGAAGGTCGTGTTGGTATTGGCGACACGGTACAGACCAAACCAGGCAACACGGTTGGGCCGGTAGGCCAGGGTTTAAACACCCGTTTTGGTAACTACGGCGGTGGTGGCTTGTCTGAAACTGATTACCCGACCGATGTCTATGTCAAAGAGCCAGTTAAGAAAGCAACGCTGGATAAAGATGGTAATGTGGTTTACGACGACAAGTCTGGGGCGGGTGGACAAGCTTGGAGCTATACCGACTATCAAGCGGCTATGCCCTGTACCGGTGATAGTGCCTGTCGGATTAACGATGGAGGGCAGTATGACCGCCGAATTCTGGTGATTCCTATTGTTGATTGTTCAGGTGCCACAGGTGGAACAAGCAGTTTTACTGTGACCGCACTTGGCTGTTTCTTCATGTTGCAGCAAGCGCCGACGTCAAATAGCGGTAAAGAAGCGGTGTTTGGTGAGTTTCTTCATGATTGCTCTGCGTACGGGGGGACGCCAGGACAAAACTCTGACTCAGAGGGGCCTTACTTAATTGTGCTTTACAAAGATCCGGACCGGAGGGAGTCGTGATGATTAAGCAAATAGGTTGTAGGGCGCGCGGCAGACAAAAAGGCTTAGCCGCGGTAGAAATGCTGATTACCGTGCCGATCTTGGTCGCCATTTTGCTCGCGATTACCGAGTTCGGTCATGCGTTTATTCAGTACAACACTATTAACAAAATGGCGCAAAATGGTGTCAGACATGCCACGGCCGACATTCTCGGCACCGGGAGCACGGTGCCGTGCAATAACGCGACCACAGTGTCAGACACAATTAACGTCGTGCTGTATGGGCGCACTTCGGCTGCGAATGCAACACCTGTTATGGAAGGAGTCACCGCAGAAGATGTCACCATGAGCTGTGCGGGTAAGTATGTAACGATTACAGTCAATCACCAATATACGCCAATTATTGAAGCTCTCTCCTCTAATACCTCGTTTGATGTGCCACTGATCGCCTCGGCAGTAATGAGGACTGAACCATGAACAAGCAACAAGGCGTGACTATCATCGAGTTCACCTTAATTTCGACCGCACTGATGTTGATTATTTTTTCAGTGATCGAAGTAGGTCGATACGTGTATTCGCTGCAAACCATCAACGACGTGACTCGAGTGGCTGCTCGTTTGGCGACAGTGTGTCGAGTAGAAGATCGCAACGACATTCCGGCACTGGCTATCCCTGATTATGCTCCGGGAGGGCTGACAGCAAACAACATTGTTGTTGATTATTTGGATGCGGACGGAAATGTTGTGACCGGAACTCTGACAGATGACGATGTGTTTTCTACAATTAGATATGTGAGAGCGCGAATCGTGAATTTTAGTTATCAATTCACAGGGTTATTAAGCTTCGTCAACTTAACTGGTGTGTTAACCGTTCCCGAGTTTGAAACGATTCGCCCGCGAGAAAATTTAGGCCACCACCGACGCTCAGATGGAACTGAGAGTAGCTCGGATTGCTAGGAGGAAGTAATGGGAGAGGCTGTGCCGATTGCGCCAAGCGGGGATGCCCCGATTAGATTGAAAACCAACCTTACGATTTGGGTATTCTACTCCTCGGATGCATTTCACCTTCACATTAGCCATGAGCTCTCTAAATGTCTGAGTATCAGCTACGAGATGATCTCTTTTCATGGTTTAGTGGTGGCGAACCTAGCCCACTTTTCCCCTCCTGATCTTATTTTCGTTGAGACAGGACCTAACTGGGCGCAAAAAATTGTTGAGCTGCAACATTATGAAGCGCCGGATATCAATCAAGACAATCACGAGGCGTCGTTGATTGTCTTTGGCAATGAGAATGACAATGGCGCGCTAAAAATTGCGTTGCGTATCGGCGCGGCAGATTTTGTCTCCAATACGGCACAAATTGATGATTTGATTCCGTTACTCAAAAACGTCGCAGAGGAAAAAGTCGCTAGTCGCAATTTAGGGGAACTGCTGGTGTTCATGAATACCAAAGGAGGATCTGGCGCGTCGACGATTGCACTTAACTCAGCGATAAAAATGGCTAGTCAATTTCCTGAGCAAGTGTTATTGCTCGATCTCGATTTGCAGTTTGGCGTAGTGAATGACTACCTCAGTATTCAACCGACCTACAGCATGACCGATGCGTTAGCGAATGTATCGGATCTAGATGATGTGGCGTTGAGTACCTTTGTTACTAAGCATAAATCGGGGCTGCATGTACTGTCCTTTAAGCGCGAAAACAGCCACGAAAACTATGAGAAAGCCAAGCATCTCAACAAACTATTACCGCTACTAAGAGAGCATTACCCATACGTTATCGTCGACCTCTCTCGTGGGTTAGACCGTTTGTTCGCTCCGGTGTTAGCCCCTGCCACCAAGGTTTTTCTAATCGCGCAGCAAAATCTCGTCGCTATAAAAAACACCACGCAAATAATGAAGTTGCTTTCATTTGAGTTTGGTCTCAATAAAGAGCAGATGGAAGTGGTGATCAACCGTTACGAGAAACGTCAGTCGATTCGATTGAAAGATATTCAAGGCACCTTAGGCGATATTCCGGTACATACAGTACCTAATGAGTTCAAGATTGCACTCGAGAGTGCCAACCTAGGCAAGCCTTTTGTTGAGAGTAAGAAAAGCAGTTCCATAGCCAAATCGATTGTCCGATTTGTTCAGTCTTTAACACCTGAGCCTGAAACCAAGAAAAGTTGGTTTAAACGACTTTTTTCCTAACACCAATCATAAGAGGTGAGCAGAGCGAGCATGTTTTTCAAACGTAAAAACTTAAACCCTGAGTTGCAGGAGAAGGTTGCAGCTTCTGAGCGTGAGCAACAAGCCTCTTATGACGAAGCGCAAAGTGCAGGCTCAGCAAGTTCTCCATCCGAAGCTCAAGCTAATGCGTTGAAAGAAAGAAAAAAAATGGAGACGGATGCCAAGGATAAAGCGGTCGAAGAAACGCGCAAGCAGCTAACTCACGAACAAGAAGTGAAACATTACTATCATCAAAGGCTACTTGAAACCTTAGACCTTGGACTTTTGGCAAGCCTTGAGCCAGAGCGAGCTAAAGCCGATCTGCACGACGCCATCGTGCAGTTGATGGCCGATGATCAAACCCATGCGCTCAGTGCAGAAGGTCGTAAGCGGGTGATCCAACAGATAGAAGATGAAGTGTTTGGTTTAGGGCCGCTTGAGCCGCTACTGCATGATGCGACCGTATCGGATATTTTGGTCAACGGGCCCAAACATGTGTTTGTTGAGCGCCGAGGTAAGCTGGAATTGACCCCTTACACCTTCCTAGATGAGCGTCACTTGAGAAACATTATCGACCGAATTGTCAGCCAAGTGGGGCGCCGGATCGATGAGGCATCACCTATGGTCGATGCGCGCCTAGCCGATGGTTCGCGGGTTAACGCTATCATTCCGCCATTGGCACTTGACGGTTCGTCAGTTTCCATTCGTCGCTTTGCTGTCGAAAAACTGAATATGGATAACTTATTAGACTTCAACTCACTCTCACCTGAAATGGCTAAGTTCGTTGAAGCAGCGGTACGGGGTGCTCTCAATGTCTTGATCTCTGGTGGTACTGGGTCGGGTAAAACGACCACCTTGAACATCTTCTCGAATTTTATTCCTTCTGATGATCGCATCGTCACCATCGAAGACTCGGCGGAGCTGCAACTGCAGCAGCCACATGTAGTGAGATTAGAAACTCGGCCTGCCAACCTCGAGGGAAAAGGGGAGATCACTCAGCGAGACTTAGTAAAAAACTCGTTGCGGATGAGGCCAGATCGTATTGTGCTAGGTGAGGTGCGTGGCGCAGAAGCGGTCGACATGCTAGCGGCAATGAATACCGGTCATGATGGCTCGCTTGCCACCATACACGCCAATACACCACGTGATGCCCTATCTCGGGTTGAGAACATGTTTGCGATGGCGGGTTGGAATATGTCGGCCAAGAACCTACGTTCGCAGATTGCATCGGCGATTCATCTGGTGGTGCAAATGGAGCGTCAAGAGGACGGCAAGCGCAGAATGGTGAGCATCTGTGAAATCAACGGCATGGAAGGTGAGATCATCACCATGTCTGAGTTATTTCGTTTTCACCGTCAAGGGATGGATGAAGAGGGCAATGTGCTGGGCTACTACACCGCCACCGGAGTTGTTCCGCAATGTCATGATCAACTAGCGAAAAAAGGTATGCCTCTCCCGTTCGACATTTTCAATGAGACCTACTCATAAGGGGGAATTATGCAGCAGGACGCGACGTTATTTTTTGTACTTCTGTTCTTTGCGGTAGTGTTTATTTCACAAGCTTTGATTCTCCCGGCTGCCGGTAACAAAGCTAAGCATAAAGAGCTGTCGCAACGACTGAAAGAGTCACAAACCAACCTTGACGAAGAAGCGCGCTCATTACTTCATGACCACTACATGAAGAGCCTAACCCCCCTTGACCGTCGTTTAGTTAAACTCGAGGTCTTTTCCTCTCTCAAAAAACTGATCGAACTATCGGGATATGATTGGAGCTTAAGTCAAACCCTAACCGTCACCTTGATTTCATCGCTGTTACTGTTTTTTGCCGCGGTTATCTTAGGTCAGCCGCTCTATGTAGGAATTGTGGCTGCGGTCGGTATTTGGTTCATTCTCTATTTCTGGCTCAACAAAAAAATCTCCGATCGCCTTGCTGCGTTTGAAGAGCAGCTGCCAGAAGCGCTCGATATTATGCGCCGGATGCTGCAAGCGGGCCAGCCCGTCACTCAGGCGTTTAATGAAGTCGGTTCTGAGATGCCTGCACCGATTGGCGTTGAGTTCAAAAACACTTTTAACCTGTTGAACTATGGTTACGATATGCGTCTTGCGATTATGCAAATGGCCGAGCGTACGCCGACCGTATCCATGTTAGCCTTCTCTAGTGCTGTGTTACTGCAAAAAGAAACGGGCGGTAACTTATCGGAGAACTTAGAAAAAGTGTCTCGTGTGTTACGGGCGCGATTTAAGCTGCAACGTAAAATCAAAACTTTGTCGGCGGAGAGCCGCTTATCGGCATGGATTTTAGTATTGTCTCCGTTCTTGTTGTTTGTGTTTTTGACGTTTATTAATCCCGAGTATGTTGAGCCCTTGTATAAAGATCCACGAGGGATGGACTTAGTCAGCGCAGGTATTGTGAGCCTGTTCATTGGCTCGATGTGGATACGTAAAATCATCAATTTTGAGGTGTAACCATGCAAGACCTCATTCAAATCATTAACGACCTAAAGCTGGATGAGCAAACGGCTTTTCTGGGGCTGATCTTAATCGCTACGGTATTGATCATCTTTACCACTTTCTTATTGCTATTGAGCTCTAAATCGCCGTTAACCCATAAACTGGAAGAAATTCGCAAAAGTAGTGGTGGCGAAAGGCTGAAAAAGAGCAGCCGACTTGATAATACGCTAGAGTCACTCGCTCCGGTGATGCAGCCCTCCAACAGTAAAGAGACCGAATCTATCCGCTCTCAATTGATGCACGCGGGTTACCACGATGCGAATGCAGTGACGATTTTCTATGCGCTAAAAGGTGTTACCACTCTAATAGGATTATCGATAGCCGGCGGTATTTACTTCTTTTTACCAGACTTATCACAACGAAATTTGCTAATGATGCTGAGTGTTGGTGTGGGGTTGTTTGTCCCCAATTTTGTATTGAAATTAATGGTAGATAAACGTCAATCCAGAATTCGTGGTGGTGTGCCTGATGCGCTGGATTTGCTGGTGGTGTGTACTGAATCTGGGTTGGGTTTTAGTGCGGCGCTACGACGAGTGGCGGATGAGCTGATGATCTCACATCCTGACTTTGCTGATGAGCTGGATACTGTATGTGCCAAGATAAAAGCTGGGGTAGAGATGTCGGATGCGTTTAATGATTTGGTTGATAGAACAGGGGTAAAAGAGATTGCCGGCCTAGTGACCATGTTGTCGCATGCCTCGCGCATCGGCGGAAGCTTGTCGCAAACGCTACGCGAATATACTGAAGACTTTCGCGATAAGCGTAACCAAGAAGTTGAAGAGATTGCTGCTAAAATTCCGACTAAGATGATATTTCCACTGCTGCTGTTTATCTGGCCCTGTTTCTTTATTGTCGCAATCGGCCCATCAATGTTGTCCCTAACGGCAACCCTAGGGAAGTAAGGAAAGAAATATGAATGGACTACGTTATTGCTTTTTGCTGGTGGTGTTGATGACGCTTTCTGCTTGCTCCAGCACTGAGCCAAAACTTGATACTTCTCTTTATGATGGTAAACCGATAGACACACTCTCGATCGATGAGCCGCCACAAACCGAGCAAGAAGCTATAACTCGAGGTGATACCGCACTAAGTCGTGGCAATTTGGATTTGGCGCTGTACGAGTATATTCGCTCCTTGGCCTTTGAAAATGGCCAGTTCAGAGATAAATCTCTGTTTAATATCGGGCGTATTCACCAATCGCGCGACAATGTTGAGTTGGCAGAAAAAGCCTATTTACTCGCCATTGAGGAAAACCCGAATAATGTCAGTGTACTAGAGCAGTTGGGTGTGCTGTACAGTCGCAACGGCGACTTAGAGCAAGGGAAAAGTTATTTTTTGCGCTCAGTTAATGCCGATCAACAGAGGCTACAACAAGTTGCAGCGCTCAGTCGCCAGGAACTTTCAAGCGCCGAGTCGGTTGCCAAGCTTAAGGTGGACCAGTATTCACCGGAGTATGCCTATATGGGGCTTGGAGTGGTTGCAGATCTTGATAAGCAACATTCGTTGGCGCAAGCGTTTTATAAACATGCGTTGAGCATAGATCCTGACTCGGTGAAAATTTTAACCAATGTTGGCTACTCTTTTTATATGGATGGCGATTATCGCAAAGCGCAGCGCTTTATTTTGCAGGCACTCGAAAAAGACCCGAATAACAAGAAAGCGCTCAACAACCTTGCTCTGATCTACTTGGCTAAAGGTGAGGTTAATCGAGCGCTAAATGTGTTTAGCCAGCATATGGACAAGCCAGAAGCCTTGAACAACGTCGGATACTTCCTCACTTTGCAAGGCAAGCCTGAACAAGCCGTCCCTTACCTTCAGCAGGCGATTAACGCCAAGCCAACTTACTACAAAGTCGCCAATGAAAACCTAGAGAAAGCTTTGGCTATGATGCGCGAGACCAGCAATGAAGAGTAATGACTGTTGATGACAAGGAGAGCAGAACTAGCTCTCCTTTTAGTTACAGGCAACTAAATAAGATAGCCTCCGATTAGACCAGCAAGGATAAAGAAAGTGACCATGGCGATGACCGGCAGTTTAAGCTGCTTTAACAGATAGAATCCGACCAAAACCAGGGCGATATCTAGAGGCGCGTTGACGGCACTGGTAAACACAGGTTGATAAAGTGCAGCGACCAATAAACCAACCACGGCGGCGTTCACCCCATTCACCGCGCCAGAGACTCTTGGCCTTTGTGCGAGTGATCGCCAATTTTTCAGCACCCCTAGTAGCAGTAAAAAACCTGGAAGAAACACTGCTAAGGTCGCAACTAAGGCACCTAAAATAGGCGCGTTTGGCGACAGCTCGTAGCCAATATAAGTGGCGAATGTAAACATAGGTCCCGGCACTGCTTGAGCCGCGGCATAACCAGTTAGAAACGCATCGTGACTGAGCTGATCGCCGACAATATTTTGCAGCAGCGGCAGTACCACATGCCCACCACCAAACACCAAACTACCCGCTTGATAGAAGTCATTAAATAGTTGCAGCTGTGGCAGCAGATGAGCGACGAATGGCAGTCCGAATAGCAGCGCGACAAACACTAGCAATGGGGCAACAGAAGGGATGAAAGGCTCGGTCTTACCTTCACCCGGAGTTGCTAAATGCAGACTCCCGACCAGCGCAGCGATTAACAGCACCGCCATCTGCGTCGCAATACCGGGCAGCAGCAACAGTGCGATGGCAGTCATTAGGCACAAGGTTACCGACAACGTCTGCTTACAGAAGTTTTTGTACATTCCCCATGTGGCATCGGCCACCACCACGACCGCCAGCAGCTTAAGGCCGTGGACTATGCTTTGAAATGCGCTGGTGTCAGTAAGCTGACTGCTGACTACGGCTAGAGCAAGCATGATCAACACTGAGGGGAGGGTAAACCCGAGGAAGGCCATGCAAGCACCAGCGAGTCCCCCGCGTTTGTATCCGAGCGCAAAGCCGACTTGGCTCGACCCCGGCCCGGGTAAAAACTGACTCAGCGCCACAATTTGTCCGTATTCTCGATCGTCAAGCCAACCTAGTTTCTCGACAAAGGTATGACGGAAGTAGCCAATGTGTGCCGCCGGGCCGCCAAAGCTAATCCAGCCTAACCAGAAGAAGGTTTTAAATATTGCAAACATGATTCGGCGTTTCGTTTAATAAAATGTGCCGATAATTTACGCAATACGCTAGAATGACTCAAATTAATAGTGTTGATATTGGTTATGAATGAAATGGGATCGGTGTGAAGGAATTTAATTGGAAAGGGGTGGATCTGAATTTATTGGTGGCATTTCAAGCCCTGTACCAAACCCATAGTGTCAGCCTAGCGGCTCAGCGCTGTTTTGTCAGTCAGAGCGCGATGAGTCATACCTTGCAGAGGATGCGTGCACTGTTTGATGATCCTCTGTTTGACCGTGTTGGCTCAAAAATGGAGCCCACTCAGCGTGCTCAAGACATTGCGCCTGTGGTTGATCAACTATTGGCTTCGATAAAATATGACCTGCTGGCAAAGAAACATTTTTCGGCCAGCGAGTATGCAGGAGTATGGAAGATAGGTTTGACCGACTATGCCGAGCAGCTTTTCGCGCCGAGCTTGTATGATTCCATAAAACAGGCATCGCCAAATTCTCAGGTGAGTTTTTTCAATGTCAATCGCAGCAATTACATCCAGATAGTGGAGCAGGAAGAGCTCGATGTAGTGATAGGTAGCATCGATAATGTGAATCGACGTTTCTTGAGTCAGCACTTGTACACAGAGCAGCATCTGTGCTTGTTTGACCCCGCAGCGATTACCAATGGTGAGTCAATGACCTTAGACGAGTTTGTCCGCTATGAGCATGCCTTAGTGAGCCCGGATGGCCGACTGCAAACACAGGTGGATCAACGCCTTAATAAACTGGGTTACGAGCGGAGGGTCGGGGTGGCTTCGCGCAATTTTCTGACCATACGTCGCTTACTAATTGGGAGGCCATTAGTGTGCATTTTGCCGAAGCGATTCGCCGAAATGGAGAAGGATAATCATGCCTTGATGGCTATATCACCGCCGCTGTCTATCCCAGATTTTGATATCAGTCTATTGTTCCTCAAGGCTCATCAACACGAAGAAAAGAGTGTCTGGATTAGACAGCAAGTGATGTCGGTGGTGAGCTAGCAACCGCAGTTGCTAGCTACTGACATTACTCGACCCGCAGGCCATGGCTGTCGAATAAGTGACAATCTTGGTGTTTGAAACTGAGGCTGACTTGTTGGAACTTGTTCACTTCTTGGTCGCCAGGTAGGTGCACCTTAAAGCCATCTTCGCCACAAGCCTGACCGAACATGTAGGTGCTGTTGCCTAAACGTTCGACCACTTCACTTTGGAACTGCAAGGTCACATCACCGCTGCTATCAATTGTGAGGTGCTCTGGTCGGATCCCCAACGTGACTTTATCGCCACTGTGCAGCGGCTGCTTGATTGCAGGCAGGTTGAACACAGTCCCATCTTGGCTGACCAACTGCAGTTGTTGTTCAGAAATAGACTCAACTTGAGTTGGGATAAAGTTCATTTTTGGTGAACCGATAAAGCCCGCAACGAACTCATTTTGCGGCGCATGGTACAAATCAAGCGGTGAACCCACTTGCTCGACACGACCATCACGCAATACCACGATTTTATCAGCCAGCGTCATCGCCTCGACCTGATCGTGAGTCACGTAGATCATGGTGTTTTGTAAGTCTTGGTGCAGTTTGGCAATTTGCAGACGCATATCGACTCGTAGTTCGGCGTCTAAGTTCGATAACGGCTCATCAAACAGGAAGACCTTAGGGTTACGTACAATCGCGCGTCCAATCGCAACACGTTGGCGCTGGCCCCCAGACAGTTCTTTGGGTTTGCGTTTAAGTAAGTGGTCCAGTTGCAGGGTTTTGGCTGCGCTTTGCACTTGCTTATCGATAAATTCTTTTGGGTGGCCATTCATTTTTAGGCCAAATCCCATGTTCTCTTCTACCGTCATGTGCGGATAAAGCGCATAGGATTGAAACACCATAGCAACGCCACGTTCGGCAGGATCAACGTCATTCACAAGCTGGTTATCGATATGGATTTCACCGTCGGATATCTCTTCTAGGCCCGCGACAAGGCGCAGCAGCGTTGACTTACCACAACCTGAAGGACCAACGAAGACGACAAACTCACCATTCTCTATTTCTAAATCGACACCATGAATGGTTTGCACATCACCAAAACGTTTGATGACCTGTTTTAAGCTGATGTCAGCCATATCTACTCCTTGCCTTATGGCGCAAAAAACTCGTTTTATGAGCGAATAATGAGCGATAAATCACTGTGCATTTCGCTATGCCTATAAAACATACTCGTTTCATAGATTTTTGTTAGCGATGATCGGGCAATAGTTGATCCTGATCATGGTTATTTAATGGAAAATGACCATTTTTTTGGAAACGTTTACAAAATTGATGAGCTACTCTGTATTTAATCATCTCAGTTATTAATATATGAATCGTATGTAAGACAAAACTTCATCTTTTGGTTAGTTTTCGACTACTTTTACTAAAGTGTTTGTATCGACATTTAACCTGAGGATGTGACAAGGAGTCACACAAAATGGAGCAATTTGTGAAAACGATATACCCAGAGAATCGTCTTCCATCAGCAAGGCGAAAGGCACGGGTAAGTGCCAAGCTTTCACCATGGCTGTTTTTAGCCCCAGCGATGGCGATTTTCGCCATTTATGTCATCTATCCAATCTTAGATAGTATTTGGCTTAGCTTCTATGAGTGGGATGGACTAGGAGAGAAAATCTGGGTCGGTCTAGACAACTACCGAGAGCTGTTTGACTCTGATGCTTTTTATACTTCCCTAAAGAACAACACTCTGTGGCTGGTGTTCTTTATGCTTGCTCCTCCTATCGGCCTAGCCATTGCTTTGTTCTTGAATCAGCAGGTGAAAGGCATTCGTGTCGTTAAGTCTTTGTTCTTTTTCCCGTTTGTTATTTCGCAAGTGGTGGTCGGCTTAGTGTTTGCCTGGTTCTACGATCCATCGTTTGGCTTGTTCAATATGCTGCTAGGCTCTTTTGGAATCGAACCCATTTCTATCCTTGCCAATGAAGATTACGTGACCTACGGCATTATTGCCGCTGGCCTGTGGCCACAGATCTCCTACTGTATGATTTTGTATCTCACTGGGTTAAACAATCTCGATCCAGAGCAGCTAGAGGCAGCGCGCCTCGATGGCGCTAAGAAGTGGCGCATGCTCTGGTATGTGGTGATTCCGCAACTTCGTCCTGCGACTTTTATCGCCATCGTCGTTACCGTAATTGGCGCGCTGCGTTCGTTCGACTTAGTCGCGACCATGACCGCTGGTGGACCATGGGGCAGCTCGACAGTATTGGCCTATCAAATGTACGAAGAGTCGATATTCAATTATCGAATGGGCTATGGCGCATCCGTTTCTGTCGTCTTGTTCCTTATCATGGATGTGTATATCGCGTACTTCTTATGGCGCATGTTGAGGAGTGAAAAATAATGTACCCACAACCGATTCAAAAAGCGGGACGCTTCGCCAACATTAGCTACCGAGTAGCGCTACCGATTTCTATCCTGATGTGGCTACTGCCGTTGATAGCGGTGATGATGACCTCGATTCGAGGTATTGAAGATATTAATACTGGTAATTACTGGGGATGGCCAAGTGAGTTTCAGTTCGTAGAGAACTACACCCAAGTGTTCACTTCCACGTCCATGGGGCAGTACCTACTCAACAGTTTGTTGATTACCTTGCCAGCGGTTGCAGGAGCTGTCGCGCTATCGACATTAGCAGGCTTTGCGTTAGCTAAATATAAGTTCAAAGCCAATATCTGGATTTTCGCGATGTTTATCGCCGGTAACTTTGTGCCATTTCAGATATTGATGATCCCAGTGCGCGATCTCACCATCAGCTTTGGGTTGTACGATACCCATTGGGCGTTGATCTTTTTTCACATAGCTTTCCAGGCAGGATTTTGCACCTTGTTCATGCGCAACTTCATTGTCGGTATTCCTGACGCTTTGATTGAAGCGGCGCGCGTTGAGGGCGTGAGTGAGTGGAAAATCTTCTGGCACGTGGTGCTGCCACTGGTTCGCCCTGCACTGGCTGCATTAGCGGTACTGGTATTCACCTTTATCTGGAATGACTATTTCTGGGCGCTGGTATTGGTGCAAAGTGACGAAGTTCGACCTGTTACGGCTGGCTTGAGCGCGCTTAAAGGCCAATGGTTGGCGTCGTGGCAGTTCATCTCTGCTGGTGCGATTGTCGCCGCAATTCCGCCTGTGGTGCTGTTTTTTACCATGCAGCGTCACTTTATCGCCGGCTTAACGTTAGGCGCAACCAAAGGTTAATTTTCAGTAGGTCAGCCTTCCCCTTAAGGCTGGCCTGCCTTTTAGGTAAGTTAATAAAAACAACAATTGGACCCATGAGCCTCGGCTCAACTAACAAGGACCTGAAATATGAAATACGTGAAACATCTTGCTGCTACCGCAGTGCTCGGGGCTACTTTGTCTACCACGACTTGGGCTGGCACTTTGGTGATTAACTCAGACCAAGCAGACCCAGCACCTAAAGCTGCATGGCAAGAAATAGTGAAACGCTTTGAAGCGGAAAACCCAGATATTACGGTCGAATATAACCTGTATGATAAAGAAGCATATAAAACAACGATTCGTAACTGGCTGGTCACTTCACCGCCAGACGTGGTGTTCTGGTATGCAGGTAACCGTATGAAAACCTTCGTTGACCGTGGCCTGTTCGAAGATGTCAGTGAAATTTGGGCCGACAACAACATGACCCAAGACTTTGCGGCAGCCGCACCTGCAATGACGGTAAACGGCAAGCAATATGGTGTGCCATACACTTACTATCAATGGGGGGTGTACTACCGTAAAGATATTTTTGAAAAATACGGCATTTCAGAGCCTAAGACTTGGGAAGAGCTAAAAGCGGCGTCTGCGACATTGAAGCAAAACAGTGTAGCTCCGTTTGCGATCGGTACCAAGTATCTCTGGACTGCAGCAGGTTGGTTTGACTACATCAACCTACGTACCAATGGTTTAGATTTTCACATTGATCTGATGGACGGAAAAGTGCCATACACGGACGAGCGTGTGAAAAAGACCTTTGCAAACTGGGCAGAGCTAGTGGAGCCGGGTTACTTCCTAGAAAACCATGCGTCTTATTCTTGGCAAGAAGCGCAGCCGTTTCTCTACAATGGTCAGGCGGCGATGTATTTGATTGGTAACTTTATAGTGCCTAACTTCCCTGCCGACATTAAGGACAATATGGGCTTCTTCCAGTTCCCAATAATTGACCCAGCGGTGCCCGTTGCCGAAGATGCACCGATGGATACCATTCATATTCCATCGAAAGCGAAAAACAAAGAGGATGCACGTAAGTTCCTCGAGTTTGTTGCTCAAGCTGAAATTCAACAACTGATCAATGAATCATTGCTGCAGATCCCAACCAACAACCAAGCCAAAGCTGCGGCAGACCCATTCTTAGACAAGGGCGTTAAAATGCTGGCTGAAGCTCAAGGAACTGCTCAGTTCTATGACCGAGATACTGACCCTGCGATGGCGAAAGAAGGCATGAAGGGCTTCCAGGAGTTTATGGTTAAGCCAGATCGTCTAGACAAGATTCTTGCTAGGTTGGAAAAAGTGCGTCAACGTACTTTTAAGTAATATCGCGTGACCTCCCTTTGCTCGTGACGACACTCATGACTGACTTGAGCAAAGGCTAGCACCCATCGAGCCTTGTTGGGTGCTTTCTACTTTGAGCGTTTCCTTGCCTGTCGGTTGCGCTCTTTTTCCTCTTATTTTAAGGGTGCTGTGATGAGAACTTTTAGCCAAATCATAGCGGCGCGCGAATGGGAAAATCAGCATGTGGTTCACCACAATGTGCTGCCTGCGCATGCGCCTCTTCATGCTTACTCCAATGAACACGATGCACTGAACAAGGTGCCTTCAAACCAGCAACTCAGTTTAAATGGCCAGTGGAAATTTTCCCTGTTTGACCGACCGGAGCAGGTTCCGGCTGAGTGCATCACTAAGAGTTTTGATGACAGTGAATGGAGCTCGATAACGGTTCCTAGCAACTGGCAATTGCAAGGGGTCGACAAGCCGATTTACACCAATGTGAAATACCCGTTTGCCGATACCCCTCCGTATGTACCGCAGGAAAACCCAACCGGGATATATCGTACCTGTTTTCAGTTTTCTCCCAAGCACGCACAGACCACGATTACTTTTGATGGGGTCAACAGTGCGTTTCACCTTTGGTGTAATGAAAAGTGGGTGGGCTACTCGCAAGACTCGCGACTGGCGGCGGAATTTGATTTGTCGGATTTCTTGGTCGAAGGCGACAACCAGTTGACCGTGATGGTGATGCGTTGGAGTGACGGTTCTTACCTAGAAGACCAAGATATGTGGTGGCTAAGTGGCATCTTCCGCGATGTGACGCTACTGAGCAAGCCTGCCATTCACATCAAAGATGTGCAGGTGGTGACAGAGCTTGATAACAGCTATCGTGATGCCACGCTTAAAGTAACCACCAGTTTGTCGAAAAAGAACTTGCCACATCGAGTGCGTGTCAGTCTATACGATGTCAATCAGCAACTGGTCGCAACCCAAGATGCGCACCCTGGTAGTGATTTTGTCGATGAAAAAGGGCCGTGGTGCGACAAGGTGAATCATGCGTTTGCCATCACAGAACCCGCCTTATGGAGTGCTGAATCACCCAACTTATATCGAGTGGTGGTCACGCTTATCGACAAGCAAGAGCAATTGGTAGATTGTGAAAGTTACGACGTTGGCTTTCGTCAGGTCGAGATTGATCAGGGACAGCTTAAAGTTAACGGCAAGCCGCTGCTGATCCGCGGTGTGAATCGTCATGAACATCATCCAGAGCTTGGCCATGTGATGACTCGCGAAGATATGATTCGTGATATCAAACTGCTCAAGCAGCATAACTTCAATGCGGTGCGCACCGCGCACTACCCTAACCACCCGCTATGGTATGAGCTTTGTGACCAGTACGGTTTGTACTTAGTCGATGAAGCCAATATCGAAACTCATGGTCAGTTTCCTATGTGTCGTCTTTCCGACGATCCTGAGTGGCTTACAGCTTACATGCGCAGAATGACTCGTCTAGTTGAGCGCGACAAAAACCACCCGTCGATCATTATCTGGTCGCTGGGCAACGAGTCTGGTATCGGCAACAACCATCATGCCATGTATCAATGGGTCAAGCAGCGCGATCCGTCTCGGCCGGTTCAATACGAAGGGGGCGGCGCAATGACCGCTGCCACCGACATTATCTGCCCAATGTACGCACGAGTTGATTGGGATTTGCCAGTGGTGACTCATCAACCAAAGGTCACGCCAAGAGTAGGGATTAAAAAATCGATCGCGCTTCCCGATGAGCAGCGACCGCTAATCTTATGCGAATACGCTCATGCGATGGGCAATAGCTTGGGCTGTTTTACTCAGTATTGGCGAGCGTTTCGTGACAACCCTCGTTTGCAAGGTGGCTTTATTTGGGATTGGGTCGACCAAGGACTAACCAAGACTGATGAGCAAGGGAACCAATACTGGGCTTATGGCGGTGACTTCGGAGATGACATCAACGATCGTCAATTCTGTATCAACGGCTTGCTGTTTCCAGATCGCACGGTTCATCCGACCTTGTATGAAGTGAAAAAAGCCCAGCAGTTCTATCAGTTCGCTTTGGTCGAGCAAGCCCCGTTAACCGTGCGCATTGAGAGCGAAAATCTCTTTACTTCAAGTGCTGGCGAGTGCCTGCAATGGCAGATCTTAGAGAACGGTTATGTGGTGGATAGTGGTGAAGTCGAGCTTGCGGTCGAAAGCCTACAAACGGTTGATCTTGTGTTAGAGAATACCCACAAGCTCGATACGCCAAATGCACGTTACCACCTCAATCTGCAAGTGGTACTCAGCCGAGCAACCCCTTGGGCAGAGGCAGGTCATGTGACCGCGACTGACCAGTTTGAACTCGACGTTGAGCCCGAGTTGGTCTTGCCTGAAGCTAAACAGCCATGGCAGGCCAATATCTCAGACAGCCTGGAAAAGCTTTTGGTCTACAATGATCTTTTTGCTCTGGAGTTTGACAAACACCTAGGGGCCATCAGTAGCTGGAAGCTCAACGACAACGAAAAACTGACTCAGCCAATCATCGACAATTTTTATCGTGCACCACTGGATAATGACATCGGCACCAGCGAGGCGGATAGGCTTGACCCCAACTCATGGTTTGCGCGTTGGCAATCGATGGGCCTTGATAGTTTGATTCGAGAAACGGTTGATTTCGAGTGGAATCAGAACAAAGCGGGCTTACAAGTGGTGACTAAGTCCGCCTATCTGCATGAAGGTAAACTACTGATTGTCTCGACATGGCGTTATCAAGTGTCACAACTGGGTGAAGTGGCGATTGATGTTGACGTTGAGCTTGCTCATGGTCTGCCGCCATTGCCGAGAATTGGCATGGAACTGTCGCTGTACGATCACGGCATGAGTGAGCACCAGCAGCCAGTGAGCTGGTTTGGTCGTGGTCCGCATGAAAACTACCCAGATCGCAAAGCGTCGGCGCATGTTGGCCGTTATCACTCTTCGGTCGAGCAGATGCATACCAACTACATCTTCCCGACCGATAACGGGTTGCACTGTGATGTGATGGAAGCGCAGATAGGGGAACTCACCGTTCGTGGCCATTTCCATTTTGCCGTGAGTGAGTTTAGCCAAGCCAATCTAGCTCAAGCCAAGCACACCAATGAACTGATCAAACAAGATACGATATTCGTCCGTATCGATGGTTTCCATATGGGGGTTGGGGGTGATGATTCTTGGACGCCAAGTGTGCACAAAGAGTACTTACTCAGTGACCCGCGTTATCGCTACCAAGTCGAACTGAGTTTTTAAGGAGTCAAGTTGATGGATCCATTTGTTCAGCTCCATAGCGAGCAAGTGTCGCTGGTGATTAAGCTAGCTCCAGCGCCAGAAGTCATTTATTGGGGGAAGCGTATTGCGCAGCTAGACCAAGCGCAGTTTGGCCAACTGCTTTTCAGTCAACAGCGAGCAGTCCCACAAGCGCGTTTGGATCATGATGTCCCTTTAACCCTTTGTCCTGAACTCGGGCGCGGCAGTTTTGGTTCATCTGGGATCGAAGGTCATCGCCATGGTTTGGCAAGCATGCCAAGGTTTGACTACATTTCGCATCACCAATCGAACCAAGGGGTTGAGATTGAGTGCGCGGACTCTGTTGCGCAGTTAGCGCTGACTATCTCCCTCAATTTGGATCAATCGGGCGTGCTCAGCAAAAGGATGGCGCTAACCAATCGTGCCAACGATGACTACACCTTAAATAAGCTTGCGTTAACCTTACCGCTGCCGTTTCGAGCCGCAGAACTTGAAAGTTACCACGGGCGATGGAGCCGCGAGTTTCAGGCGCAGCGCCAAACCATCAGCCACGGTTCTTGGGTGGTCGAAAATCGTCGCGGTCGTACATCTCATGAATATTTTCCTGGTTGTCTGCTGGGAACGGCGGGTTTTTCCGAGCAGCAAGGAGAAGTATGGGGCTTTCATTTGGCATGGAGCGGCAATCATCAATGGCGTGCGGACATAAAAAGTGATGGCCGTCGACTGCTGCAAGCGGGGGAGTGGTTGATCCCGGGAGAGGTGATTCTCAAGGCGGGGGAGCGTTATACCACTCCAGAGCTTGTGGCTACCTATAGTGCAACAGGGATCAATGGTATTCGCCGGGCTAATCATCATTACGTTCGCCAACAGATATTACCTTTTGATCAGCACAAACCGCGGCCCGTTCATCTCAATACATGGGAAGGGATCTACTTCGACCACGACCCTGAATATATCTGCCAAATGGCGAGCGAAGCGGCGCAGATGGGAGTGGAACGTTTCATCATCGATGACGGTTGGTTTAAGGGGCGCAACAATGATAGATCATCGCTCGGGGATTGGACCCTAGATCGCACTAAGTACCCCAATGGCTTAGAGCCGGTGATCAACCATGTCAATTCGCTCGGCATGGAGTTTGGTATTTGGGTCGAGCCAGAAATGGTTAACCCTGATTCTGATTTGTTCCGCACTCATCCAGAATGGTTGCTGGCCTGCGATGGCTATCAGCAGCCGACCGGGCGTTATCAATATGTGCTCAATCTACAAAACAGTGACTGTTTCCAATACTTGTATCACTGTCTGGATAGCCTGCTCAGCACACACAATATAGGGTACGTGAAATGGGATATGAATCGAGAGCTGGTGCAAGCAACGCATAAGGGAAGCGGCGCGGTGCACGGTCAAACTCAAGCCTTGTACCGTTTGATTGACCAACTGGTTGCCGCTCATCCCAACGTGGAAATAGAATCGTGTAGCTCGGGTGGTGGTCGCATCGATTACGAAATCCTCAAGCGAACCTGCCGTTTCTGGACGTCAGATTGCAATGATGCGTTGGAGCGACAAACGATTCAAAAGCACATGGGGATCTTTTTCCCGCCAGAAGTGATGGGCGCGCATATTGGCCCTTATCGCAGTCATACCACCAGGCGCAGTCATGACATTAACCTGCGCGGTTTAACCGCGCTCAATGGTCATATGGGAGTAGAGTTGGATCCGGTCAAGGAGAGTGAGCAAGAGAAACAAGCGTTTGCCAAATATATCGCGCTGCATAAACAGTATCGAGCGCTGCTGCATAGTGGCGACAGTTTCTATCTTGATAGTCGCGACCAGACCCGCTTGGCCTATGGGGTCACAAAAGCGGACCACACATTGATCACTGTCTGTCAGCGATCAATGCCTGATTATGCACTACCAGAGCCGTTACTGATTGAGCACCTAGATTCACAACGCAGCTACAGCGTTCGCTTAGTGGATTACCCTCAATCGAGCGCGCAACTGATGAAAGCAAGTGATAGCTGGTGGCAACAAGGGGAGATAACCATCAAAGGGGAGTGGTTGGCTAAGGTAGGCATTACGCTACCCATTCTCGACCCAGAAGCGTGTTTACTGCTCAGTATTGAAGCAATATAAACAATCAAGGGCGCATTTCGCGCCCTTTTCTTAGCCTAGCGTAAAGCGAGTCCAAACCTTAGAGCGCCAGCGTCTTGCCATGATCAAACCGCGGAACCACTCATCCAGCGCGATTGCCATCCAAGCGCCAAAGACGCCATAGCCCCAATGTACGCCGAACAGGTAGCTCATCGCTACGCCGAGTCCCCACATGCTGAGAATGCCCATCTGCACCGGAAACTTAATATCCCCAGCGGCTTTAAGCGCGGAGATAAAGATCAGGTTAAACACTCGGCCGGCTTCTAAGATAATCGATCCGGCAATTAAGCTAGCCGTCAGCGCGGCTATTTTTGCATCTGAGGTAAACAGCGCGATGATGTTGTCGCGCAGTAAATACACCGTCACCGTCACTAGGGTGGACACCACAAAACCAATCACAAAGTAACCTTGTACCAGCTTGAGAATTGAGTCAATCCAGCCACGGCCAATATAGTATCCCGCTTGTATTTGACTGCCCTGACCGAGCGCTAGCGCAAACGCGAACGACAAACGCGCAATATTCTGCGCATAAGTAAAGGCGGCAAGTGAAGCGGTGCCCATCTGCACGATAAAAAAGGTAATGCAAATTTGCGCCATGTTGTACGACAGCACTTCGCCGGCATTCATCGCTCCGATTTTAATAATCCGTGAATAGATGACTTTCGGGATTTGCCGCCATTGGCTAAATGGCAATGACACATCACTGCGCATCACCACTGTCGCTAAAATGCAGGTGCCAATGACCTGACTGATCACCGTTGCAACCGCCACCCCCTGTACGCCATAAACCGGTAAACCAAACGGCTGATACAAGGCGATATAGTTACCGACAATATTGATAAAACCGCTGATAAGGTTGATAACCATAGGCGAGCGAGAATAGCCATGGCTGCGTAAAATCGTAGTCAGTACGATACCAATGGTCACGTTGAACGTCATCGCGCCACTGATCAACAAGTACTCTTGAGCGTATTGTTCGACCTGAGCTTCTAGGCCATAAACCGGTAGAAAGTAATAGGCGCCGACAATCGCAATCACGCTTAAAAAAACACCGACTAAACAGGAAAGCGCGATACTGGCGACGCCCACGTAGCTGGATTCCTGAAGGCGACTAGAGCCGTTATACTGAGCAATCAAAATGCCAGTACCACTGCTGACCATCGACGAAACGATAATCAGAAAAAACGACAGTTGACCGATCACCCCGACAGCTGACACCGCTTTATCGGAATAGCCGCTGAGCATGAATACGTCACTGGTGTTTAGGGCTGTCCGTAGCAAGATTTCGACAAATAATGGCCATGTTAACGCGACAATATTCATCCGTTTGTCGATAGCGCTGGTTGAAGTAGACATGCATTGCCCCTTAGTCACACAAGCCTGCCATTGTATAACCAGAAAACTAGTATGGGTATCACTGTTCTCATGCAATGAGAAATTTATGCCTGTCGACAATAGATCGTCAGTTATGCGTCGTTCTATCGTCTAGCAGAGTCATTACCGATTCCACCACGGTTTAATGGGCAGGGGGGCTGAAAGCTCGTCTATCTTCCCCCTTTGCTATTTCTCAGTCAGTATCGTGCCTAGCGATACACTGAAAACGTTTTACACTCCAGTGTCAAAACTTGCCTTCTTTGTCGCCATTACTTGGTTGTAGTGACAACTATTCCATTCAAATTGAGCGGTCTCACGCTCTTAATTACATGGCCATATATAACTTTAACTGCCATCTCGCCAAAAATTGGCTTACTGTGGAAACGTTTACACAATGAGGGTTGGATCACGGAACTTGATCAAGGTTGACTGATATGCTGTTAGCAACAGGCTTAAGGTGTCTTAGGCAAACGAAAATGAAACGAATCGGGAGTCAAAGGTGAAAATTCTAGTCACTGGTGGAATGGGCTACATTGGCAGTCATACCTGCGTTCAGATGATGGAAGCGGGTTTAGAGCCAGTTATCGTCGACAATCTATGTAACGCAAAACAACAAGTGTTGATGCGGATTGAGGCGATTACTGGTAAAGATCCAAGTTTTCATCTTGGTGATATTCGTGATGAGGCTTTTCTTGACTCAGTGTTCCAGCAGCACCAGGTTAGCGCGGTGATTCACTTTGCTGGCTTAAAAGCGGTCGGGGAGTCTGTCACTAAACCGCTCGAGTACTATGACAACAATGTGAATGGCACTCTAGTGCTCGCTCGTGCAATGCGTAAAGCCGGGGTGAAAAGTCTGGTGTTTAGTTCATCGGCGACTGTGTATGGTGACCCAGAAACGGTGCCTATTACCGAAGACTCACCAACCGGGGCAACCACCAATCCATATGGTCGCAGTAAATATATGGTCGAGCAGTGCTTGAGTGATCTATTTAATGCTGAAAACGACTGGAGCATCACTTTACTTCGCTACTTCAACCCTGTTGGCGCCCACCCTTCCGGCACCATGGGCGAAGACCCACAAGGTATTCCCAACAATCTGATGCCCTTTATAGCCCAAGTCGCAGTCGGCCGCCGAGACAAACTCTCAGTGTTTGGTGATGACTACCCAACACCGGACGGAACAGGTGTTCGTGACTATATTCATGTTATGGACTTGGCCGATGGTCATATCGCGGCATTAAAAGCCGTCGGTGATAAAGCCGGATTGCATACCTATAACCTGGGTACGGGAAAGGGCTCAAGTGTATTGGAAATGGTAGACGCGTTTGCCAGTGCATGCGGAAAACCCGTGCCCTATGAGCTTTGCCCACGCCGCCCTGGTGATATCGCAGAATGCTGGGCAAGCACTAACAAAGCGGAGCGCGAACTAGGCTGGAAAGCCACTCGCAGCGTCGCCGAAATGACCGCCGATACTTGGAACTGGCAGTCTAAGAACCCGCAGGGATATTGATTTTTATTGCGTATTGTCACGCGAGTTTTCCGTACTAAATAGTTGAGTAATTAAGATGTCGAATATTGAATTTAACCCTGTCGATCATCCTCATCGTCGTTATAACCCATTAACGGGACAGTGGATTTTGGTTTCTCCCCACCGTGCCAAACGCCCTTGGAGCGGCGCAGACGAGAAGCCAGCGTTGGATGAGTTGCCAAGTTATGATGAGAAGTGCTTTCTGTGTCCGACGAACGAGCGCATCTCTGGCGATGTAAACCCTGATTACCAAGGGACTTATGTGTTCAGCAATGATTTTGCCGCTTTGATGACAGATTCACCTGATGCACCAGAGTCAGACAATCCGTTATTTAAAACCCAGGGCGTGCGCGGTTTAAGCCGAGTTATCTGTTTTTCTCCGGATCACAGCAAAACGCTACCTGAGCTTCCGGTTAACAAAATTCGCGGTGTGATAGACACGTGGAACGATCAAATTGAAGAGCTAGGAAAAGAATACGTTTGGGTTCAGGCATTTGAAAACAAAGGAGAGACCATGGGGTGTTCTCAACCTCACCCACATGGCCAAATTTGGGCCAATAGCTTTTTGCCAAATGAAATTGAACGTAAAGATCATCATCTAAAAGATTACTACCAACAAAATGGCAGTAATTTGTTGGTCGACTATGTCCAAGCTGAGCTGAAAGATGGCTCGCGCATTGTGGTTGAAACCGAGCATTGGGTCGCGTTGGTACCTTATTGGGCAGCGTGGCCGTTCGAAACCATGTTGTTACCTAAAACACATATCCGCCGGATGAGTGAACTGACTGGTGAGCAACGTGATGATTTGGCTGTAGCAATCAAAAAGCTAACCAGCCGCTACGACAATCTGTTCCAGTGTTCTTTCCCGTATTCCATGGGCTGGCATTATGCGCCATTTTTTACAGCGGGTACCGACATCGATCACTGGCAGCTACATGCATTGTTCTATCCACCACTACTGCGCAGTGCAACTGTGCGCAAATTTATGGTTGGCTATGAAATGTTAGCTGAGAGCCAACGAGATTTAAGCGCAGAGCAAGCGGCGCAGCGCCTTCGTGAACTGAGCGATGTGCACTATAAACAGCAATAATAAACACCATGACTTTGACGACTGAGGCTTAACCATGACTCAGTCGCCTCAACCCATTTTGAGCGTGAGATTGAAACATGTCTGAACTAATTCAAGCAGTTAAAACTTCTTTTGAGCAGGTGTTGGGTTACCAACCGACACATATCGTCCAGGCTCCTGGCCGTGTCAACCTGATTGGAGAGCATACCGATTACAATGATGGATTTGTGTTGCCTTGCGCCATCAACTACCAAACCGTGGTCGCAGCGGCTAAACGAGACGACAACCTAGTTCGTTTGGTGTCCGTGGATTATGGTAATCAGGTTGATGAGTTTGATATCACTCAGGAGATCACCTTCCAAGCAGACAAAATGTGGGCCAACTACATTCGCGGGGTGGTCAAATTTCTGCTTGCTCGAGGCTACCAGTTTAGCGGTGCAGATATCTCGGTAAGTGGTAATGTGCCACAGGGGGCAGGGCTGAGTTCGTCGGCGGCACTCGAAGTGGTGATTGGTCAAACCTTCAAAGCGCTCTATGACTTAGACATTTCCCAAGCAGAGATCGCTTTGAATGGTCAACAAGCGGAAAACGAGTTTGTTGGTTGTAACTGCGGCATTATGGATCAAATGATCTCTGCCAAAGGCGAAGAAAATCATGCCATGCTGCTGGATTGCCGTAGCTTAGAAACTGAATCGGTGTCGATGCCGGAACAGATGTCCGTTGTGATCATCAACTCAAACAAAAAGCGTGGTTTGGTCGATAGCGAATACAATACTCGTCGAGAGCAATGTGAAGAAGCGGCGCGTATCTTTGGTGTGAAAGCACTGCGTGATGTGACCATTGAGCAGTTCAACGAGAAAGCCGCTGAGCTTGATGAACTGGTCGCCAAACGCGCTCGCCACGTGATCACTGAAAACCAGCGTACGCTTGAAGCAGCACAAGCGTTAACAGCACATGACATGAAGCGTATGGGTGAGCTAATGGCTGAGTCTCATGCATCGATGCGTGATGATTTCGAAATTACGGTAAAAGAGATCGACACCTTAGTCGAGATCGTCAAGCAAGTGATAGGTGATCAAGGTGGGGTTCGTATGACCGGCGGCGGCTTTGGCGGCTGCATTGTGGCGGTGATGCCTCCTCAGCTTGTAGAGTCCGTAAAAGCAGCGGTAGAAGCACAATACCAAGCGGCGACAGGGCTGAAAGAGTCTATTTATGTATGCCAAGCCAAACAAGGTGCTGGTTTAGTTGAGACATTGTAAGGGACGGCATGAACACGAATTTACAACAACTAGAGCAGTCGATGGGGCAAACGCCGAGTTTTGATGGTAGCCCCGCACAACTTATCGAGCTCACCAACCGCCAAGGGATGAGTATGGTGGTGATGGACATAGGGGCGACTTGGTTAAGTTGCACATTGCCTGTGAGTGGCGAGTTGCGTGAAGTGCTATTGCGTTCACCCAATATGGTCGAGCACATGCAGCAAGGGGCGTACTTTGGTGCGGTGGTTGGTCGTTTCGCCAATCGGATTGCCAAAGGGCAGTTCGAGCTAGAAGGTAAACAGTACCAACTAGGTATTAATAATGGTGAAAACTCACTGCATGGTGGACTTGAAGGTTTCGATAAGCGCCGCTGGTCAGTGGTTGAACAAGACTCACAGCATGTGGTGTTTCGCTTGTACTCCCCTGATGGCGAACAAGGTTATCCGGGGAATCTTGATGTGCAAGTTACCTATACCTTAACCGATGATAACGCGTTGCAGATTGCTTACCTGGCGAGCTGCGACCAAAGCTGCCCAGTTAACCTAACTAACCATGCTTACTTCAATTTGGCAGGGGAGGCGAGTCGCGCCAAAAGCTTAGATCATCATCTACAACTTATGGCTGATGCGTATCTACCCACCGATGCTGGCTTAATTCCTACAGGGGAACTCAAACCCGTAAGCGGAACCAGTTTTGATTTTAGTTACGCAAAGGCGATTGGTCGTGATTTTCTGACTGAACCAGATCAGAAAAACGCAGGGGGTTACGATCACGCATTTGTGTTCCGGCCTGAGGTGACCGATGGCTCTGCTGTGGCGGCGGTCCTGACTGCACCTGAGAAAGATGTGGCGATGAAAGTGAAAACTACCAAGCCGGCGGTGCAGCTTTACTCGGGTAATTTCTTGTCTGGAACCCCTGGCAAGAGCAAAGAGTATGACTTGTATGATGGCCTGTGTCTGGAAACGCAATACTTTCCTGATGGACCTAACAAACCACAATGGGGCGTTAACCGTGGGGTGTTAACGCCGGGGGAAAGCTATCAACATCAAACGATTTATCAGTTTGAGTTTTAGATAGCGTTAGGTGGGCTCGATGCCCACCTTTTTTTATTTTACTGACGACAGACGAACGATCAGTTCACCTTCTACTTTACGGCGATGTGATAGTAAAGGTTGGTTCTCGACTAGGGCTAATAAAGACTCAACCGCCAGTTTCCCCATATCTGAATAGGGCAAATCTACCGAGGTCAATGCAGGAAAACTTTCTGACGCGATCTGCTGGTTATCGTAACCCACCACCGCAATATCGTGCGGGATCTTCAAACCTAGTTCTGCGATTGCCTGATAGCATCCCATCGCCATAAAGTCGCTGCAGCAAAAAATCGCTTCAGGAGGTTGGGCTAGCTGCAATAATTCTAAGGTTTGTTGATGGGCCTCTTTTAACGACCAGTTAGCTTCTCGACAGTAATCTTCATTCGGCAAAATATCGGCATCAACCAGTGCCTGACGATAGCCTTGATGGCGTTGTTGGCTGGCCAGCATCCAGTTTTCCCCGGATAAAATAGCGATGTTGCGATACCCTTGCTGAGTAAGGTGAGAGACTGCTTTATAGGCGCCGATCATGTCAGCCGGTAAAATGCTCGGTGTATCAGAGCGGCTTTCATTGGTGCAGTTGAGTAAGACGGTTGGTAGTGATGTATTGACGCGTTGCTGATCGAGTTCGCGGGTCATACTCGACGCATAAATGACACCAGCATAGTCACCGCCGTTGATCTCTGTTTCAATTTTATTCGCCATCACTTCATCGTGACCATAGTTAAACATCAGAAGAATATAGTCACTGGTCCATGCCTCTTCACGCGCCGAGTTGATCGCATCAATAAAAGGATCGTAACTGCTTAGCCCATTGATCACTAATGCAATCTTTTTAGGTCGACCCAGGGCGTGAGCTACTTTTTTATTGTTGTAACCAAGGGATTCGGCGGTATCGATCACTTTCTGCTTAGTGGTTTCAGCAATTTTCACTGAATTAGAGCCATTGAGTACTAATGATACCGTTGATTGAGAGACGCCCGCCTTAGCGGCAATGTCGCTCATGGTGATTTTTTTAGTCATTTTGAATTTCAACTCAATTTCGTTAGCTAAAGATATTAGCTAATTACTAAATCTCGATCACCTGTTAATGATTAAGATCACAAAAGTTCGTCTAGATGACTGGAGTATTGTGATTGTTGACTCAATTTTCTTCTGCTCATCTAGCAAAAAGTACATCAACAAATATATTAGCTAATATTATTAGTTAATAATTTAGTTTTTAAGGTGAGTAAGATGAAAAGATGGTCAGAAGATAAAGCGTGGCAATGGCAGAAACAGCAAGGGTGGTTACGTGGGTTCAATTACTTACCAAGGACGGCGGTTAACTGGAATGAAATGTGGCAAGCGGACAGCTTCGCGCCAGAAATAATGGAAGAGGAGTTGGCTTGGGCAAAACAAGTCGGCTACAACACCTTGCGTACAAACTTGCCTTTTATTGTTTGGCAAGCGGACCGAGATGGTTTACATGCACGCATAGAGCGCTTTTTAGATATTTGTGAGCGCAACAATATTAAAGTCATGCTGACTCCTATGGATGATTGTGGTTTTTCTGGCGATCATCCTTTCTTAGGCGAGCAAAAAGCGCCAGTACCGGATCTGCATAATAGCCAAGCGGCCGCCAGCCCAGGCCGAAATGTTGTTATGGATAAGTCGCAATGGGGAGAAGTAGAAGCGTACATTCGTGACATTATTTCTACTTACCAAAATGACCCACGTATCGTGATTTGGGATCTCTACAACGAGCCGACCAACCGTATGATTTTTACCACCACTGGCGAGCTGGCATACGACCAAGAAATAGAAACATTTAGCCACGAGTTAATGGAAAAAGCGTTTGAGTGGGCACGTGATATTAATCCAACTCAGCCACTGACTGTAGGAGCATGGCACTGCCCAAGTATTTTAGACCGCAGTTTACCTATCTATGAACATTCGACCGATCGCCGTGCAATGGAACTGTCAGACATCATCACTTTCCATGCCTACTTGCCGCTCGATCTTTTCCATGAAGCATTAGAAGTGGTTGAAGCTCACAATCGCCCAATGATGTGTACCGAATGGCTTGCGCGTCATGCTCAGTCTTACCTGCATGAGCAACTACCTATTTTTAAAGAAAAAAATATCGGTTGTTACCAATGGGGACTTGTGAAAGGTAAAACGCAAACTCACCTTCCTTGGCCAGAAATTAAACGCAATGACGCTAACTATGCCAGTCAATGGTTCCACGATTTGCTTGACGAGCAAGGACAGCCGTTTGATGCGAGCGAAGTGCAATTGATCAAAACACTCGCAGAAGTGGATTAATTGTCTGTGAACCGACCTGAAGAAATCGGTCGGTATCTTTCTTACAATAATATTTATTGAGACGTGAACATGACTACACTACAAAACAAACTGAACAATAGAGAGCTGATGTCGTATTTCGGCTACGGGGTGGGCCAGTGCTTTAGCTTTGGGCTGGTCGGCTCTTTTATTCTCTATTTCTATACCGATATTTTAGGCATTTCACCGATTGCAGCTAGTGGTATCTTTTTGATTGCTCGGGTATGGGATGCGGTCAATGATCCCTTGATTGCCGGTTATATGGATACGCTTGAGTCGCGTTTCGGTAAATTCCGGCCTTATATGTTGTTCACCCCTTTCCTTATCGTTTTAGTTACCATTGCTTCTTTCTACAATATTGATGCTGATATTTCGACTAAGGTGATGTACGCGGGTATCACCTACATCCTATGGGGTACGCTTTATACCATCTCTGATGTGCCATTTTGGTCTATGTCTTCTGTGATGACAGATGAGCCTCAAGAGCGCGCGAAAGCAGCAACCTGTGCCATGCTAGGGGTTAATGCAGGTATCGGTGCAACGTTGGTTATCTTCCCTAAGCTAAGCGCTTTCTTTGCTGATGGACGTGCAGATCAAGGTTACTTGCCAGCGGTAATCGTACTCATGTTGGTCGGCTTAGTGTTCATGCTTAACGGTTTCTTTGGCACTAAAGAGCGTATTTCGACTGCTGGCTGTGAAAAAGTGACCCTAAAGCAAACCTTCCAAGCGGTACGTAAAAATAAACCACTGTTCTTTATTTTGGCGGCATTCTTTATGAATGTGTTCTTTAACCTCGTCAATGGTTTGTACATTTTCTTCTTCACTTACAATATGGGGGATGCTGGCTTAGTTTCGTTAATTGGTACCATTACGTTGGTGAGTGCCATCGCTTGTTTGGCAACGCCAATGCTCACTAAGCGATTCAAAAAACGCGATATCTTCATTGCATTGTGTGTTCTCGAAATCATTGCTCGTGTTGGTTTTTATCTAACGGGTTACGATAACCCTACAGTAGTCATGGCTTGGCTTGCGGTCATTACTGGTATCTTTATGATGACCAACCCGCTGGTCTCTGCGATGATTGCCGATACCGTTGAATATTCTTACTATCACAGTGGTAAACGCACAGCAGCGATCCCCTTCTCTGGTCAAACGTTCACTGGAAAATTATCGGTAGCGGTTGCTGGTGGCTTAACGGGTCTGATCCTTACCGGTATTGGTTATGTAACCAATGTAGAACAAACAGAAACCGCACTAAGTGGCATGTTCTTCTGTATTGCTCTGCTTCCAGCGTTAGGAGCCTTGGTAAGAATCTTTATCATGTCACGCTACACGTTTACTGAAGATCAGCATGCGATTCTGCGTGAAAAACTGCAGCGCGGTGAGTTTGCAGATGGGGTTGAGGTTCAAGAGCCGAAAGTGCAGCAGGTGCTAAACTAATTTTAAATGTGACTCGTGCACATGACACAAAAACCCGCGAAATCGTCGCGGGTTTTTTATTACGATGGCTATAAAAACCACTGCTGCATAAAGTCGACAAAGGCGTTGAGTTTCGTACTGCGGCGCAATTGTGGTGGATAGATAAGATAGATATGACTTTGAGCCAATTGATAGTCGGACAGTAATCTAACTAATCGACCACTTTGTAGTGAGGGCTCAACTAAGTAGCAGGGCTTTTTAATGATCCCCTGACCATTTTCCGCCGCCCTGAGTAGCAACAAATTGTCACTGATGTACAAGTTACTGCTGGTGGAAATGGTCAATACTTGCTGCTGCTTCTCAAACTGCCAGTCGCGTAGGTGAGGGTCACACAAACAATTGTGCTCTAGTAGCTCGCTCGGTTGCTGTGGTGTGCCGTATCGGGCCAGATAATCGGGTGAAGCGCAGCAAATATGTTGGTAAGGCATCAGCTTTTTGGCCACCATGTTCTCTGGCGGGGTATTGGTGGCGCGAATCGCAAGATCAAAATGGCTCTTGGTCAGATCTTCACGTTGGTAGCCGATATCTAAGTCGAATTCAATCTGCGGATGTTGACGTTGAAACTCGGCGCAGATATCGACGAGAAACTGGTGACTGAATATCGTTGGTGCGGTAATACTCAGTAAACCAGTGACATCACTGTTGGTGTGCTCGAGTTCTTTTTCAAGCTCAACAATCGAGGCGTTGATGGTGTGCATTCTACTGAGAATTTTTTCCCCTGCTGCGGTCAATCGCACACTGCGTGTTGAGCGGATCAATAGGCTGGTTTCAAGCTCTTGCTCAAGTTGGCTAATTTGAGATGAGAGGTAGCTGCGAGAAATACCTAAACTTTCAGCCGCTTTAGAGAAGCTTAACTGCTTCGCGACTTCTCCAAACAAGGCGTAACGTTCAAAGCGCTTGTGTTTCTTCTGCATTGTATCTGCTCTGCTTTCGACCGACAGTTTGAGTATATCGTTCAATATAGGAAATTAAATTGCGTTTATTGTTCTCTATAGAGAATTATCTTTTCGTTCTAGCTGGGTTAATTCCCATTCAGGGAGTGAGTATACTGAGATTAGTTTAAGGGGCGGCGTATAGCGCAGCACTCACCAAGAAAAGGTTTATTATGCAAAAATCACATCCGGTATTTTCCCCTCTGATCCAAGGGTATTGGCGTATGGCTGAGTGGGGGATGACGACTCAGCAGCAACACACTTTCCTTAAGCAGCACCTCGAAATGGGCATTACCACTGTCGATCATGCGCCTGTTTATGGCCCCGACTCTGCGTGTGAGCATATGTTTGGTCAAGTGCTTGCTCTGGACAGCAGTCTGCGTGATCAGATTGAGATCGTGTCAAAGTGTGGCATCTACCGAGGTGAGCATCCTCAAGTAAACCACTACAACAGTGGTAAAGAGGCGATTCTGAAATCCGTTGATGAGTCACTGTCTCGTCTTCAAACCGATCACCTGGATGTGCTGCTTTTACATCGCCCAGATCTACTGATGGATGCCGATGACGCGGCCGAAGCGTTCACGCAACTGAAAGCGGCGGGCAAGGTGAAGCATTTTGGTGTGTCTAACTTTACTCCGGCGCAGTTTGAATTGCTGCAATCAAGCGTTGATGAGCCACTGATTACCAACCAAGTGGAGATTAACCCGGTTAATTTGCAAGTGACAGAAGATGGCACCTTAGAGCAGCTTCAACAGCAGCGTGTGCAGCCAATGGCGTGGTCTTGCTTGGCGGGCGGTCGTATCTTTAGTGACAACAGTGAGCAGATGGAGCGTTTGCGTCATACGCTGAATGAAGTCGCGGCTGAGATTGGCGCCACTTCCATCGACCAAGTGATCTTTGCTTGGGTTATGCGTCTACCAGCGAAACCGGTTCCTATTCTCGGCAGCGGAAATATTGAGCGTGTTCGCACCGCAGTGGAAGCTCTTGAGCTAACTCTTACTAATGAGCAGTGGTATCGAATCTGGGTAGCGTCGAAGGGTCACGGGGTGGCGTAAGCGTCACTCGATAAAGCTCAAAGGCATGCGTAGCATGCCTTTTTGTTACTCTTTCGCAGCCAATGCCCGCTTTTCGACCGAATTTCTTCGTACAAGGGTTGGGGTGAACATCAAGGCTTCTTCATTGCCCTGTTGATCTTTGGCTAAGTTTAGCGCTAACCGCGCCGCGCGCTCTGCCATCATCGCAATCGGGTAGCGAATCGTGGTTAAGCGTGGGCTGATGTAGCGTGCAATCAAGCCATCATCAAAACCGAGCATGGAAATTTGGTCGGGCACTTTAATCCCGTTTTCATCCAATACCGACAGTGCCCCTGCCGCCATATAATCGTTGTAGGCGACCACGCCGCTAATCTCTAGCGACTTGGTTAATAAGTTGGTCATGGCGCTTTCACCGCCATCGTTGTTCGGCTCGCCATACTCAATGTAGCTTGAAGGAAGCGCAATGTTGTTGTCTTTCAGCGCCGCGAGATAGCCTTGGATACGTTGCTCCGAGTCTTCTATCTGGTGTGAGGAGGCCACACAGGCAATTTTTCTATGACCGTGACGAATCAGATACTCGGTAGCTAAATAGGCCCCTTTGTGGTTATCGAGGGCGATACAGCGCTCGGCCATTTCTGGAATATAGCGGTTAATAAACACCAACCCTTTGACCTCTTTCGCGTAGCCAATCAACTCCTGGTCAGACAAACCTTTCGCATGGATGACTAACGCATCACAACGGTTGTTGATCAGCAGTTCGATCGCTTTGCGCTCTTCTTCTGCACTGTGGTAACCGTTGCCGATCAAAATATGCTTGCCGTGCTCATGCGCGACATTGTCCACTGCCTTAACCATGCTGCCAAAGAAGGGATCAGACACATCACCGACCAATACTCCAACCGTATTGCTGCTTTGGCTGACGAGCGCCTTGGCTGCTGCATTCGGTCGGTAGCCCAGTTTCGCCATAGCTTGAGTCACCGATGCTATTGATGCTTTACTCGCTTTGGGAGACTTATTGATCACCCGCGAGACAGTGGCGATAGAAACGCCCGCCTCTTTCGCGACATCTTTAATTGTTGCCATGTTTGACCTCGAAATAGATTGCTAAATCTATTTAACCCCGAGAATGTAAATAACGCAATTGATATAGCAGTGATGTTGACAAAGTGCGAGTTGGAACACTTGTGATATAAGCGATTGTAGCTGGTGTAAACGTTATCTTTTTTCTGGTTGGCATGCTATTTCTGTGAGGGAAGAAAGCGAACCGCCGACATTAACGTCAGCGGTTGAGAGGCTAGGCTCTGACCGATGAAAGCAAGGCGTCGATGGTGGCGTGGTGTTGTGGTGTGACCCCAGCGAGGTTGCCATATTTGGGCTGATGGCGATCGTTTTCGAGCGGGAAATGCCAGCCGATGGTGTGTTCAACAAACTGCTTGGCAAACTGCTCAGAAATTTCTAAACAGCCTACCAATACCGTATCGACATAAGTTTGCATGATAGGACTCAGTGAACAAGGTGGCTCAGGGTTATCCTTGATGTACACCCATACGGTATCTTGTTCGGTGAGATAGACAGACGTATCGAGCTGCTGCGGCTCAATCTCTACTCGGTGATAACCTCGCTCACGACGATCAAACTCTGCAAGCCCAGCTTGACTGACTTCAAGCATGACGCCATTGACCTGTCCTTGCCCTTTATCGACCACGAGCGGGGAAAGGATATAACTGCTATCGACTTTCCCCCAGTAACGTTTGAATCCATGAGCGGTTGACGGGATAGCGGGGGAGGTTTGCCCCGTCAATTGTCGCGATGCCGAGTTCATTAGACTGCCATAACCAAAAATATACTGGGCCATCATCTCTCCTTGATGCGCGCGGTGAGCCATCTACATAAACTAACCAGTTTTATCCGTAAATAAAAGTGTCCATAAAACACTAAAAAGTCAATATGACACGTTTTATTTGAGTCTTTATGACTGCTTTGATAAAGAGGCTAACTCTAAGGTGTTGAAATTTAGTTACTTATAATTTGGAACGTATCTTGCGATATCGGTCATTGTTGCTAACTACCCATCCTTATACGTTTTAGGAGTTAACTGTGCTTAACATCACTGATGCCCGTATTGAACACTCGATCACGCCATTGCTGCGCCTTGGGTTTAGACCTCTGTTTTTACTTGGTGCAGTGTACGCGCCAGTGTCGATTATCACTTGGATTTGGATGCTGAATCACGGACAGCCCAGTGCGCTTCAAGTGCCTGCATTGTGGTGGCATGTCCACGAAATGTTGTTTGGCTTTGCCATGGCAATCGTGGTGGGGTTTGTGTTGACCGCCGTGCAAAACTGGACCGGGATTAATGGGACTAAACATTATCGCTTGGCCGTTTTGGTCGCTCTTTGGCTCGCCCCACGCCTACTGCTGTGGACCCCTGTGCCTTTGTGGTTGACCTCCACGCTGGAAGCTTTGTTTATCGCTTTGGCTGCCTATGAAGTGGGTCGTCGACTTATCCAAGCAAAAGGCTGGCGTAACCTTTTCTTTATTCCCTTATTTTTGCTCGCAATAGCGGCGAACTTTGCCAGTTACGCCACCATAAAAGGTATGCCGCCTTTTCCCTCCTCTGCGGTGTGGCAAGCCATGCTGTGGTGGTTTACCTTACTGCTGTCAATTATGGGCGCAAGAGTGATTCCATTTTTTACCGCTAGACGGTTTAACTTTGACAAGCCTCAACCATTAGTATGGCTGGAATGGTGTGCCAATTTACCTTTAGTTGGATTGTTTGTGCTCTGTTTCTTTCCGCTGACATTTGAGCAACTGAGCCCAGGGTTGATGCTGATGGCGGGCACGGCTCAGTTGATTCGATTGCTGCGTTGGAAGCCGTGGCGTACGCTGAGCGAGCCGCTAGTATGGTCACTGCATCTTACTTACTTGTGTATTCCGCTCAGTTTGCTGTTGCGAGCGCTACTTGGTCAGAGCTTTGCCAGTCACAATATGCTGCATCTGTTTGCGATCGGGGCGTTGGGCGGGGTCATATTAGCGATGATTTCACGAGTGACGATGGGCCACACAGGACGCGCTATCTACCAAGGACCAAACATGAGTATTGCATTCTTGGCGATCTTTGCGGCCGCACTGGTGCGCAGTGTCGCGGTTGCTTGGCTACCACAATATTTTGTTCAGTGGGTTGCACTGAGTGGTGCGCTGTGGGTGATAGCGTTCACGCTCTACCTATTTCACTTTGCGCCCATGCTGCTTAAACCGCGCTTAGATGGACACCCAGGCTAAAATGCAAAAGGCTTGGTCGAGGACCAAGCCTTTGCTGTGAGCCAGCGAGAGAGACTTAACTGACTTGAGAAAGTGTCACTGTCTCATCTTGCTGCTTGCTCGATAGATAGTCGGCGAGCGCCTGTTGCTCTTCAGCGGACAGATACAGTCCTAGCTTAGTGCGACGCCAAATGAGGTCGTCTAGGGTGCGCACCATTTCATGTTCGAGCAGATAATCAACCTCGCGTTGATAAATGCCGTGTGCAGAGTTTGAGAACTCAATCCCCATCTGCTGCTTGCTGCTTACGTTGGCCAGCAGTTGCCAGGTGTAAGTGCCAAACTGGGTAACGTATCTCAGAATCAGCGCCTGAGGCAGCCAGGGGTAGTTAGCATGAATTGTCTCTGCTAATTGCTCACGGCTACAACTGAAGTTGCCGCCAGGCAGCGCATGATCTGCCGTCCACGCATCGCCCATATGAGGTAGGTATGGTTTCAGTTTTGCCAAAGCTGCTTCACCCAGCTTGCGGTAGGTCGTGAGCTTGCCGCCAAAGATTGACAACAGTGGTGCTTGGTCCAGTTCCGCCTCGAGCTCGAGGGTGTAGTCACGAGTGATCGCTTGCGGAGAGTCAGATTCATCGTCGCACAAGGGACGAACACCACTGTAACTCCAAACCACATCGTCGCTGTTTAGCTGGGTTACAAAGTGCTGGTTGACGATGTCGATTAAATAGTCGATTTCGTTTTGATCAATCGCGACCTTACGTGGATCACCCTGGTATTCGACGTCAGTCGTGCCGATGATCGAGAAACGGTCTAGGTATGGAATCATAAATACGATGCGATTGTCTTGGTTTTGCAATATGTAGGCTTGCGGCTCGTCGTGAATGCGTGGCACTACGATATGCGAGCCTTTAATCAAACGAATGTTTCGCGGTGAGGTTTGTTCAAGACCATCATCGAAGAACTGTTTTACCCAAGGGCCAGCTGCGTTGACCAACACTTTCGCTTTGCGGGTAAACTGCTCACCTGTGATGACGTTTTTTACTGAGACATGCCAGATGTCGCCGACACGACGAGCATTCTCCACTCGGCAATAGTTGCGGATTTCGGCGCCGTTCTCTTGTGCTGCGAGAACATTGAGCAGCACTAATCGTGCGTCATCGACCCAGCAATCCGAGTACTCAAAGCCCTTTTTCATTTCCGGTTTAAGTAAACCGGATTCGCTCAAATCGATCCCTTCGCTGGCCGGTAGCGTGGTGCGCTTGCCCAAGTTATCGTAGAGGAACAAACCACAGCGGATCATCCACGCAGGGCGTAAGAACGGGCGATGGGGTAAGCGAAAGCGCATTGGCTGCGCTACGTGAGGTGCTTTCTTTAGCAACACTTCACGCTCAGCCAGTGCTTCAGAGACTAAACGAAATTCATAATGTTCCAAGTAGCGCAGTCCGCCGTGGATCAGTTTTGAGCTGGCAGAGGAGGTGGCGGAAGCAAAATCTTGCGCTTCAAACAGCCCGACCGACAGCCCTCGTCCAGCGGCATCTGCGGCGATTCCCGCACCATTAATACCACCACCAATGATGATCACATCGAAAATTTTGTCTGCATTGATCGCGTTTGAACTGATACTCATAAAAATTCCTGATCCCTTTTGAGCGAACGAGCATTTTTGAACCTGAGTTAATCCTATCGCAGCTTTCGTTTTAGATCATCCTTTATTTTCGTTTATGAGCGTTTAACTGGTTTGGGTACAAAAAAACCTCCATACGAACATGGAGGTTGCTGGTTTGTTAGTAGAGAGTAATGGCTTATTGTGGTTTAGTTTGGTCGCTGACCTGTAATGGGATCGAGTGCTCACGCAAAATAGCGAGGATCTCTTTTGGCGGTTGTTTGTCGGTAAACAGCATATGCAGTTGGGCAATATTACCTAGCTTCACCATAGCGTTACGGCCAAATTTGGAGTGATCGACCGCTAGGAACACGCTGCGACTGTTTTCAATGATCGCTTGTTTGACTCGCACTTCATGATAGTCAAAGTCCAGTAGTGAACCATCGAAGTCGATACCACTGATGCCTAAAATACCAAAATCGAGGCGGAACTGTTTGATAAAGTCGAGCGTGGCCTCACCGACAATGCCGCCATCGCGATTGCGCACTTCGCCACCGGCCAAAATCACTTTGAACTCGGGATTGGCAAGTAGAATGGTCGCGACATTAATATTGTTGGTCACCACTCGCAGTTGTTTGTGGTTCTTGCACAGTGCACGTGCCACGGCCTCCGGTGTGGTACCAATATCGATAAATAAGGTCGCACCATCGGGAATGTGTTTTGCTACTTCTTCAGCAATCACATCCTTTTCATTGAAGTTCATTCCTTTGCGAGTATTGTAAGAGGTATTCTCTGAGCTGAGTGGAATGGTCGCACCACCATGATAACGACGAATCTTGTTTTCGTCCGCCAGCTCGTTAAGGTCACGACGTATGGTTTGCGGACTCACATTAAATTTCTCTACCAGTTCGTCGGTACTGACGTACCCTTGCTTTTGCACTAAAGCGACAATCTTCTGGTGGCGTGGAATCTGCTTCACTGATTACTCCCTGAAATAAGTGCGGTGTATGCTCATAACACCAAATTCGAAAATCGATATGAGCGTTATTGTGCGCGAATTAGCGCGTTGTGAGAAGCAGGTATCGAGTGGAATCGGTGGCATGACGCAAAAAGAGCGCGATACCCGCGCTCTTTTTACATGGCAATGCGTCGCCTGCTGGGATTATTCGTCGTCTTCGCTATGCATCTCGGCCCAAACTTGCGCACATTTCACCGCGCGCTTCCAACCTTTATAGCGTCGATTGCGCTTATCTTCGTCTTGGTGAGGATCGAAGGTACGGTCGATTTGCGCTTTGTTCTTCAGTTCGTCAATACTATCCCAGTAGCCGACCGCTAGACCAGCGAGATAAGCGGCACCCAGCGCTGTCACCTCGGTGACTTGTGGTCGTAATACTTGGGTGTCGAGTACGTCAGACTGAAACTGCATAAGAAAGTTATTGGCTACCGCACCGCCATCGACCCGCAAGTTGGCAAGCTTGATACCGGAGTCGGCCTGCATCGCGTCGAGCACATCACGAGTTTGATAGGCGATACCTTCCAATGTTGCGCGAATAATATGGTTCGCGCTGACCCCTCGGGTTAGTCCGACTATGGTGCCACGTGCCCAGGCATCCCAGTAAGGAGCACCAAGACCGGTAAAGGCAGGCACCACATACACACCATTTGATGTGTCGACCTTGGTGGCGAAGTATTCCGAGTCTTTGGCATCAGCCAAAAGTTTCATCTCATCACGTAGCCATTGAATCGCGGCGCCGCCCATAAAGACCGCCCCTTCAAGTGCGTAAGAGGGTTCACCATTTGGGCCACAGGCGAGGGTCGTAAGCAGGCCGTGGCTTGAGGTGACTTTCTCTTGCCCTGTGTTCATCAGCAAGAAACATCCGGTCCCATAGGTGTTTTTGGCTTGTCCCGCCTCAACACACATCTGGCCATACAGTGCGGCTTGCTGATCGCCGGCAATGCCAGCGATCGGGATGCGAGTACCGCCTTTGCCGCCGATATTGGTTTGACCGTATACCTCAGATGAACGCTTTACTTCTGGCATCATTGAGGCGGGGATGCCGAGTTCGTCGAGCAGTTTTTGATCCCAACATAACTCATTAATATTGAATAACATGGTTCGAGATGCGTTGGTATAATCAGTAACGTGGACTCGACCTTGAGTCATCTTCCATACTAGCCAAGTATCGACCGTACCAAACAGTAGTTTGCCCGCTTCGGCATCCTCGCGAGCGCCTTCGACATTATCCAAAATCCATTTCACTTTGGTGCCCGAGAAGTAGGGATCGAGCAACAAGCCGGTACTTTCACGCACGTACTCTTCTAGACCTCGCTCTTTAAGCTGTTCGCAGATCTCCGCAGTACGACGACACTGCCAAACGATGGCGTTATATACGGGTTTGCCCGTCTCTTTATTCCACACTACGGTGGTTTCACGCTGGTTGGTAATGCCAATGGCAGCAAGCTGGTCGCTACTGATGCCCGATTTCGCTAGGACTTCAATTAAGGTTGAGCTTTGGGTTGCCCATATTTCCAATGGGTCGTGCTCGACCCAGCCTGAATGAGGATAGATTTGGGTGAACTCACGTTGGGCAATACTGACAATGTTCGCGTCGTGGTCCAGTATCACGGCACGAGAGCTGGTGGTACCTTGATCTAGCGCCACAATATACTTTTGCTCAGTCATAGTAGGAATCCTTGTTTCGCATCCTAGTTACAGTCTAGTGCTCAATCGCCTAGGAGGCGTAGAGAGGGTGATTAGCTAATGACAGCTATTTTCCATACTAGGGGCGGATACGAAAACAATAAAACGCTTAAAATGAGCGTTCGAGCATAAAATTGTCAAATTATTGTTAAACGAAAGTGATCGGCTATGAAGGGAAGAGGCTTTCGCTGTGAGTCACAAACAAAAAAGCCGAACTCGAGGGTTCGGCTTTGAAAGGGATGGCCCTATTAGTTGTTGCTGTGTAGCTCAGAGTTAAGCTCAACGGCAGATTTGTTAGCTAGACATTCAATTTGACCAGTCACAGAGTTGCGACGGAATAGAAGGTCAGAAACACCAGCGAGGTCACGCGCTTTGACAACTTCAACTTCTTGGCCAGAAGAATCAAGCATACGTACTTTAGAACCCGCAGTCACGTATAGGCCAGACTCAACAGTACAACGGTCGCCTAGTGGGAAACCAAGACCTGCGTTTGCACCAAGCAGAGAGTTCTCACCGATAGAAACGACAACAGTACCACCGCCTGATAGGGTACCCATGATAGATGCACCACCACCGATATCAGAGCCGTCGCCGACAACCACACCCGCAGAAATACGACCTTCCACCATACTCACGCCAGTCGTACCTGCATTGAAGTTGATAAAGCCTTCATGCATGACAGTGGTGCCCTCGCCAACATGCGCACCCAAGCGAACGCGAGAGGTGTCGGCGATACGAATGCCAGCAGGTACAACGTAGTCGACCATTTTCGGGAATTTATCCACACAATCGACGCTCAGCGTACGGCCAGCTAGACGTGCTTCGATTTGACGCTCAGGCAGCTCTGGTAGATCGATTGGGCCTTCGTTGGTCCATGCGATATTGTGTAGTAGACCAAAGATACCATCTAACACAGTGCCGTGCGGTTTAACCAGACGGTTCGAGATTAGTTGCAGTTTTAGGAAGCCTTCGGCAACCGACTGTGGTTTGTCATCTGTCGCAAGGATAACCAGCACCAAGGGTTGCGATGATAGCGCCGCTTTTGCAGCAAACGAGGCGTTGACTGTATCGCCATTGGCTTCAAATGCGGCGGCCAGCTCTGCACTTTGTGTCGCTGAGATTTCTAACGCTTGGTTACCTTGCTCGTAACCTGCAACCTTTGCGATGGCATCAACAAGTGCATCAGTTGGGTTAAGCACAGGGTTTGGAAAAAACGCTTCAATGATTTTTCCATCACGGTTTTTGGTCGCCGTACCAAAGGCGAGAGAAAAGTAAGCCATGTTAAATCTCCATGTTGGTATACGTCTCGACTGAACTTGCTTGCTCGGTCATAAATTAAGTTGAGATCATCATAGTGACAGCCAAGGTGAGTTTAAAGAGCCAATCACCAGAACGTCCGGAGGCGGATACGCCTTGTCTCTTTATCGATACTTTGTCTTTTCAACTATACAGATCGGTTTGAACTAAAATAAAAAAAGCCCGAAGCATGACTTCGGGCTCTTTGTTAGGACTTTACTTAACACTGATTGGCGCTGCGCTTTTTCGCGCTTATTACTTTATAGCTTTACCAACCAATCATACCCGTTGAGCGTTGGGTATGAGTTAGGCAATTACTTTTTGCCTAGGTCTGATGAGTGCTCAGATAGGAACGCTGCAACACCTTTTGGTGAAGCGTCCATACCTGCTTTACCTTCTTCCCATTGTGCAGGACATACTTCGCCA
>JBCAXU010000009.1:0-58318 GCA_038533895.1 Pseudomonadota bacterium
CGCAGGCAAAACTCCAAAAAGCCGCATCCAATATCACTGGCTGCGGCAGGTTGGATTAATTAGTTGTTATGGGCAGTGATTGCGTTGCACCCCATTCGGTCCATGAGCCGTCATAAACAGCAAGATTTTGATAGCCACAAAGGTAATAAGCGAGCAGAACGATACACGCAGTGACGCCCGATCCGCAGCTGAAAATCGTGTGCTGATAAGCGCTTGGATTGAGCTTACTGATCGTCTTTTTTAACTCTGGGAGCGGTTTAAATCTGTGATCATCCATCAGATCGACAAAAGGCAAACAGGCGGAATTTGGTATATGGCCGCGACGAACGCCAGGACGAGGCTCTGCGACTTCACCATGAAAGCGGGCTAGGCCACGTGCATCCACAGTGAGGCTGCTTGGGTTCTCAATGTGTGCGAGCACGTAGTCGGAGTCAACGAAGCAGCGGTTGTCGATGACACCTGAGAAATTGCCTAGACTGGTGATTTCGCTATAGCTTTGTGTGACATCTAACCCCTGGCGCTTCCATTCGGTCAAGCCGCCATCTAATACATAAACCTGTTGATGTCCCATCGCTTTAAGCATCCACCAAGCGCGAGGAGATGCGAACGTGCCACTGTTGTCGTAGACCACGATAACAGATTCATTGTTTAAACCAAGCTCGCGTGCTCGTTGGTTAAACAAGGATTCACTTGGCATCATGTGCGGAAGGGACGAATTCGGCTCACAAAAGACGGTGTCGTAGTCAAAACGACGCGAACCAGGAATAAGGTTGATGTTGTCTTTCTCAACTTCACCCGGAATTTGAAACTCGATACTGGCATCAAGTAGCACCAAGTCTGAATTGTTGAGTTGTTTAACTAGCCATTCGGTATTCACAAGTGGTGACATAGTGATTCCTTTCTTTAATGTGTTGCTAGGCAGTTAACTAGGTGAAATGTGCTGACGTCGTTGAACAAGCTTTGTCGTTGTTCAATAATCACTGTCGAGCCTTCTGGACACTCTACTTTAGGGTCGACTTGCACTATCAGCTCACCTTGAGTTAGAGATATTTTTAGAAAACGTCGGTGTCCATCGAGCGATTGAGTCAATGTTTGCGACAAGACCTGACCTTGCAACTGTTGAGTTTGATCGGTTTTAAACCAAAGCAACGCGACAAGCACGGCACAGGCGAGTGCAAATATTGCGAGAAAAGTCTTAGGTTTATCCATCAATGACTCTCTTTGTCTCAACCACCGCACACGCTACAACTAGCCATCTTGACTAGGTTCATTTCGCGCCACGACATAGTGAGAGCATCCAAAATCAACACCTTGCCTTGCTTGGGTGCGCCGTAGTTGGCTAAAACCTTGATCGCTTCCATGGCTTGAACAGCACCAATGATCCCGACGACAGGGGCCATGACGCCTGCTTCAACGCAGCTTAACGTTCCACTGCCAAACAGAGCACTGAGGCATTGATAACAGGGCTCGCTAGGATCTTGGTATGTAAAGACGCTCACTTGGCCCTCCATACGAATCGCAGCACCTGAGACCAATGGCGTTTTATGTTGATAACACAGGCGATTGAGTTGGTTGCGAGTGTCGACGTTATCGCTGGCATCGATAACCAATTGGTGTTGATGGATGAGATCGCTTAGCTCGCTATCACCTAGGCGTCGGTCAACCGTATCTACCTTTATGAAGGGATTAAGCTGACGCAACGAGTTGGCCGCTGAGAGTACTTTTTTACTGCCGATATCCGCATCAAAGTGAAGAACCTGACGCTGCAAATTGGAGAGCTCAACCACATCGTCGTCGATCAGCATGAGTCGACCGACACCTGCAGTCGCAAGATACTGACTGGCAGCGCAGCCTAATCCACCGGCTCCGAGAATTAACACCGAACTCTTCTTGAGGGCCTCTTGGCCCTCGAAGTCGAAATTTTTCAGTACGATCTGACGGTTATACCGCAGCATCTCTTGATCAGATAATATATCCAGATTGCACCTCTAGTATAGCGTTGGGTTGAAAAGCTGAATGTTAACGGTTTCGCCAACTTCGACGCGGCCACGCTCTCGCTCTAACACGACAAAACAGTTAGCCAGACTCATAGAGCGAAACGCACCAGAGCTTTGATTACCGGTAGTTTCAACGACGAACTGACCATCTTCAATAGAATAAATACCGCGTTGGTAGTCAGTACGTCCCGGCGCTTTTTTGAATGCGCTGCGGGTCGTTGCAGGGATGGATTCGGGTGCCTGCCACTCAGTGTGACCGGCCAGTTTAGCTAGCAATGGCTGAACCAAAACATACATAGTTAATACCGCAGAAACTGGGTTACCGGGTAAACCGCAGAACCAAGCGGTAGACAGCTTACCAACAGCAAAAGGCTTACCCGGCTTGATGGCCAGCTTCCAAAAACCAATTTCACCGAGCTGCTCGAGTATATCTTTGGTGTAATCGGCTTCGCCAACGCTAACGCCACCAGAGGTAACGACGACATCAGCAAGAGTTTGGGCCTTTTCAAAGGTTGCTTTGAGTGTTTCTGGACAGTCAGGAATAATCCCGAGATCAATGGCTTCACAGCCAAAATTCTCAATTAGCGGTTTAATCCCGTAGCGGTTACTGTCATAAATCTGGCCTTCGGCGAGTGGCTCGCCCAATGGTCTTAACTCATCGCCGGTTGAGAAGAAGGCAACACGTGGTTTGCGGACCACAGTCACGTGACTGATGCCTAAAGTGGCGATCATCGGAATGTCACGAGTCGTAAGACGGGCACCTTTGGCTAACACGACATCGCCTTGATTGATGTCGTCGCCGGTAGGGCGGATGTTTGCGTATGGCTTGATTTCAGATTGGTTGAACTGAATCCCCGAATCGGTTTGCTCGGTGTTCTCTTGCATGATCACCGCATCACAACCCGCTGGGATTTTTGCGCCGGTCATGATTCTAATGCAGGTCCCCGTTGGCCATTCGCCTTCAAATGGCTGGCCGGCAAATGACTTGCCTGCGAGGGGCATAACTGTACTCTGATTCAGGTCGGCGATACGTATCGCGTAGCCATCCATTGCCGAGTTATCGAACGGCGGGACATGAATTGGAGAAAGGATCGGTTCAGCGAGTATGTAACCGATCGCATCGGCCAATGGAAGTTGTAAAGTCGCTTGGATGGGTTTAATAGGCGACAGCATTTTGTCCATCGCTTCTTCAATTGGCATTAAGCCTGGTGCATCACAGCAGCCCATATCAGAATCCTTCGCTATTCGTTGTTATTATTGACGGGTCACTTTAGCACAATATCGCTTTGGCAATAATGACCCCTGTAAAATATGGGTGTAATTATTCAAAAATCCGAGTATCCTTGTCAGCCATCCTAAAGGGGTAAATGTGAGGAAGTGGAATGTCAGGTCTTAGCGAATCCGCAAAGTTGGTCAAAGATGCGCTAGAACGCCGAGGATTAGAGACGCCTATGGCGCCTAATTCGTTTAGTCGAGAGGAGAAAAAAGAAAAAATTCAGCATCATATGCGTGAAATTCTCTCTCTATTAGAACTTGACCTTACCGATGACAGCCTAGAAGAGACACCACATCGTATTGCTAAGATGTATGTCGACGAAATTTTCTCTGGGCTTGATTACGCCAACTTCCCTAAAATCACTGTCATTGAAAACAAGATGAACGTCAGTGAGATGGTTCGCGTTAAAGACATTACCGTGACCAGCACTTGTGAGCACCACTTGGTGACCATTGATGGTCGCGCTGCGGTTGCCTATATCCCACGTGGCAAGATTATCGGTTTGTCTAAGATTAACCGAATTGTTCGCTTTTTTGCCCAGCGTCCACAGGTGCAAGAGCGTATGACCCAGCAGATTTTAGTGGCGCTGCAAACACTATTAGAGTCCGACGATGTGGCCGTGACCATCGATGCGACTCACTACTGCGTGAAATCGCGTGGGGTGATGGATGCAACCAGTGAAACCACTACCACAGCATTAGGTGGCATTTTTAAATCGAACCCGGCAACGCGCCATGAGTTCCTGCATGGAATTCGCTAGGCAAGCAGTGTCGATTCAACGAACTCAAAACCGCTTCTATTTCGAAGCGGTTTTTACTTTTTATCGCTGGGAGATTGACGCTTCCAGCCATCCTTAAAGGATAAAACTGTGACAACTTCATTTAAAACGCTTGCCCTGAAACCTGAACTGCTAGAAATGCTCGATAGTCTAGGCTATACCGAGATGACGCCGATTCAACAACAGGCACTACCTATGGTGCTTAGTGGCAAAGATGTGATTGGTCAGGGTAAAACTGGCTCAGGTAAAACGGCGACTTTCTCGCTCGGTTTGCTGAGTAACCTCAACGTCAAACGCTTTCGGGTCCAAACACTTGTATTATGTCCAACTCGAGAGCTGGCTGATCAGGTTGCAAAAGAGATTCGTACTTTGGCACGTGGTATTCACAACATCAAAGTACTGACTCTGTGTGGTGGTATGCCGATGGGACCACAAATTGGTTCGTTGGAGCATGGCGCGCATATTCTGGTCGGTACACCAGGTCGTATCCTTGATCATATGTCAAAAGGGCGCATTAGCCTTGATGAACTGAATACGCTGGTACTTGATGAAGCGGATCGTATGTTGGATATGGGCTTTGAAGATGCGATCGATACGATCATCGAAGCAGCGCCAACAAAACGCCAGACACTTCTGTTCAGTGCGACTTTCCCGAATAACATTGAATCACTTGCTGCTAAAGTGATGGTTAGTCCGGAGATGGTTAAAGTCGAGTCGACCCATGAGAAAACCACTATCGAACAACGCTTTTACCAGCTAAATACCACCGAAGAGCGAGGTGATGCATTAGAAACACTGTTACTGACCCACAAACCTGAGTCTTCAGTTGTGTTTTGTAACACCAAGAAAGAAGTCCAGAATGTGGCAGATGAACTCAGTCATCGTGGTTTCAGTGTGGTCGAGCTTCATGGTGATATGGAACAACGTGAGCGTGAACAGGCGCTGACCATGTTCGCTAACAAGAGTATCTCCATTCTGGTCGCAACAGATGTGGCTGCACGCGGCTTAGACGTGGATAATTTGGATGCGGTGTTCAACTTTGAGTTATCGCGCGACCCAGAGGTACATGTGCACCGCATTGGTCGCACTGGTCGCGCTGGTTCAAAAGGGATCGCATTCAGTTTCTTTAGTGACAAAGAGGCTTATCGTGTCGCTCGCATTGACGAGTATATGGACATCGCTATTTCACCGGTTCAGTTACCGGAAAAGCCAATTGAACGTCCTTTCTACCCTAAAATGCAGACCATTCAGATTTTAGGTGGTAAAAAGCAAAAGGTACGTGCAGGAGACATTCTTGGTGCTCTAACCAAACAAGCAGGACTGGATGGCAAAAAAATTGGCAAGATTAACATTTTGGCTATGGTGTCATATGTCGCAGTTGAACATGAGATAGTCAAACCTGCATTGAAACAGCTACAAACGGGTAAAATGAAAGGGCGTAACTTTAAAGCTCGTGTGATGCGCTGATTTGTAACTTAGATAACAAAGCCAACTCGTTTGAGTTGGCTTTTTACTCTGCGCATGGAGAAACTGTGGATTATTGCTCAAATAGGTATAGATAGTCGCCGTATCCCTGAGCTAGCATGTCGGTTTGCGGAATAAAGCGCATTGCGGCTGAGTTCATGCAATAGCGTAAACCCGTCGGCGCGGGGCCATCTTTGAACACATGTCCGAGGTGAGAGTCAGCAAAGCGACTACGCACTTCAGTGCGCGGATAAATCAGATGGTAATCAGTTTTAGTGACAATGTAACCTTCATCAATCGGTTTAGTAAAGCTCGGCCAACCTGTACCTGATTTGTATTTATCCGTAGATGAAAACAGGGGTTCACCGGATACGATATCGACATAAATACCAGGCTGTTTGTTGTCCCAATAGGCGTTATCAAATGCACGTTCTGTTCCTTCTTCCTGAGTAACATAGTACTGAAGGTCGGTAAGTTTCGCGCGGATCTCCTGTTTAGAAGGTTTAGAATAAGGTTTCACACTTTGCGCTTTTTTTTGCTGGTCAATCATGGTGCGTAAGGTCACCGGATTGTCATTGCGATCCTCTCCGAATATCTCATCTAAATATTGGTCTCGCCCAGAGGCGTAGCGATAGTAGTTATAACGGACTTTATTACGCTTGTAGTAGTCTTGATGATAGTCCTCTGCGGGCCAAAACTTGTCAAACTGAATCAACTCAGTTTTGAGCGGTTTAAGGAAAATGCCTAATTGTTCAATTTCATTGATGAAGTTTTCGGCAATCTGCTTTTGTTCGGCGTTGTGATAAAAGATAGCAGGGCGATAGTGAGCTCCGCGGTCGACAAAGGAGCCTTTATCATCGGTAGGGTCTATATGACGAAAGAACTGATCTAATACTTGCTCGTAGGTCACGGTGTTGGGATCGAAGGTCACTTTGACGACTTCGATATGATTGGTTTTTCCTGAGGAAACTTGTTTGTAGGTGGGATTCTCAAGTTCGCCACCGGAATACCCAGAGACAACATCAATGACACCGGGTAATTTCTCAAGATCCGACTCTGTACACCAGAAGCAGCCTCCGGCCAGTGTCGCGACTTCTTGACTTGCGCTGTTGGGCTTAGCCATATGATTGTCTGCGACACCGAAAAAAGAAACCATCACTGCCAGTGCTGCGAATAGGGGTAGGGCAAACTGTAACTTCACTTTCATTTCAACCTCATCGATTGTTTTTTTTGTTGTCGTCTTATTAGAACGGCCGACGCCGAAAAAAATTACGCATCAATAATAGTTTTTATTGTGAAGCATAGATAAAAGATCAAAAAAGGCGCTACGAGAGCGCCTTGTGGTGTTTGCTTTACTTAGCCCAATGACGGCAGCAGGCCTAAGGTAATACATACTTGGGTTGTTACGATGACAATACCGACAACTGTCCCGAGAGTCAGCGCGAGGTTGCCTCCAGCGACTTGATACCCTGTTTGAGGCGACATGCTTCTGGCTTTTTTGACCATCATAATCGGCAAAAATATGGCTAATACCACCAATGCGATGGCGGCATAGCCCAAGGCGGTAATAAAGCCCTCTGGGTAGAACAGAGCGAAACCCATTGGCGGCAAGAACGTCACTAAGCCAACACTGACACGGGAGCCGCTGGCGCCGCGTTGCTTAAGGCTATCACCAAGGAACTCAAACAGACCAAGACTGACACCCAGGAAAGAGGTCAACAGCGCTAAATCGGCAAACACCCCGATTGTCTGGCCCAAGTTGGATTGATGAACGGTGGTGGCTAACGTGGAAATCAGCGCGCTCAATCCTTGATTCTGTAACAGTGTTGATTGATTGACGACGCCAAGAGTGACCAATTGCCAGAAGATGTAAACAATCAAAGGAATAGAGGAGCCGATCACAATCGCTTTACGCAGTGATGGGGTATGTCCATCTAAATAGTTAACGATGGCTGGGATACTGCCATGAAAACCAAACGATGTGAAAATAACAGGAATAGCGGCGATCACTAAACCTTGTTCGACCGGCATACTGAGTAAGTACGACTCGGTGACATTAGGCGCGAGAAAAACGAGTACGGTAGCCATGGCGATAATCTTTAAACCAAATAGAACGCGGTTCACTCTATCTACCGTTGCTGTGCCAATCGTTACGACAGATGCAACGATCAAGGTGAACAAGAGCGTGGCATTGGTCGGAGAAATTTCTCGGTCTAACAGCGTACTGACACGCTCGGCAAATTGTGCACCACCCCCAGCGATATAGGCGGCGCAAAGTGCGTAAAACAGAAATAGCATGGCAAAACTCGCCAGCCACTTGCCTTTTTTGCCAAGAAATTGATTGGCCAATGTATGCAGAGTCGCGCTGTTCTCGGCATGTTGATGCACTTCTATCATAAGTAGAGCGGTATAGGCCATCAAAGCCCATAGCCCAAGCATAATGAATAGTGAGGTGGTAAATCCGATTCCGGCCGACGCCAAAGGGAGTGCCAACATACCGGCACCTATGGTGGTGCCAGCAATGATCAAAGTACTACCTAATACCTTTGAATTGTTCATTGTATCTAATTCTTTACATTTGTGTGCTGTATATCGAGTTAGCTGCTAGCTATTGGCCAATTTTTGGATGAGATAACTAGCAATGTCGGCATTGTGCAGAACTAAATGGGGAAATTCAAGGTTGATGTACACATTAATTACCACTAGCGTACATTTCAATTTACTAATTGTGCTCCGGTCGATAAACCAAACGTTTGCATGAGAGTCATATCAAAGCGCCAACAGATTTTACTTTGCGCTTTCAAAAAACTGTCATATAAGTGGTTTAAAAAGGAAGCATAGACCCGCATAGTCAATGATGGACTTACTGGGTCTATATCGTGTTTTATAAAGGAGGTCCCAATGAGCGACCAAACAAGAAACGAAGAATGTCTTGAGCTACTTGATGCGATGGAGATTGGCTTCGAGTTGTCTGAGTATGATCAGTCAATAGAAGAACTCGCGGAAGATATTTTTAAGTAGTTATTATTCATTTCAGTATTGACGCGATACAGCGTCCCAAGGTAAGCCAGTGCAAAAGCGCTGGCTTTGTGCTTTTATTAAGGTTTGAATCGACTGCTATTTCCCTATGAATTTCCTTGCTCATCTGCATATTGCTGATCATTGTCAGTCCAATTTACTCGGCAACCTATTGGGGGATTTTGTCAAAGGAGCGCCAGAGCCACACTATCCAGAAGCCATTGCTAAGGGCGTGAGACTGCATCGCTTTGTTGACTCTTACACTGATCAACATAGTGAGGTGAAGTCTGTAAAAACGCTATTTGACAATGGAACCAGACGTTATGCTCCGATTGCACTCGATATGTTCTGGGATCACTGTCTCGCCGCTCATTTCAGTGAATATCACCCGCAGTCCTTGTCGTCATTTAGTCGTGCTGCGCATCGACGAGTGGCCAAGGATATGCAGTTGTCGTTACCGCCCCGTTTTGTTCAAGTTCATAGTGCGATGCAACAAGGGCGGTGGTTGGAGTCTTATCAGCACTTAGACAATATTGGCTATGCCCTTGAGCGAATGTCGCAGCGCTCGCCGAGAATGGCGCCGCTGGTTGACTGTTTTGCCTATTTAGAGCGCCATCAATCAAGCTTAACTGAGGTGTTTAGTCGCTTATACCCACAGGTACTAAACGCCAGCAAAAGTTTCTGTTAGAATCGTCGCCCTTGTCACTATAGGTAATCCTTCATGTCATCACCATTCTCTTTACTTGGACTCGGTTCAACGCTGGTCACGACGCTTGACTCTCTCGGTTTTGTTGAACCGACTGATATTCAACGTCAAGCGATTCCTCACGTGTTGGAGGGCAGTGATGTGTTGGCTGGAGCGCAGACAGGCACAGGGAAGACGGCCGCCTTTGGACTACCGATCTTACAGCGAATGTTCGACCAGCCGATACGCAGAGATCTTCAAAGCAATGATGTTACCGCGCTTATCTTAGTGCCAACTCGTGAGCTTGCACAACAAGTGTTCGATAGTATTAGGCAGTACGCTGGCAGTAGCGATTTGCATATCGTGACCGCGTATGGCGGAACCAGCATGAATGTTCAGACTCGAAATTTGGCCAACGGATGCGATATCTTGATTGCCACACCAGGCCGTTTGTTGGACCACCTCTATTGCAAAAACCTAAATCTAAAAAAGACGCGCCATCTGGTTCTCGACGAGGCAGACCGCATGTTAGACATGGGGTTCATGCCTGATCTAAAACGAATCCTTAAGCAGTGCAATCCAGATAAGCAAACCTTGTTCTTTTCTGCTACGTTTGACACGCGAATTAAGAACATTGCCTACAAAATGTTACAGCAGCCAGTTGAAATACAAGTGAGTCCGTCCAATAGTACAGCAGAGACGGTGAAACAGATGGTTCACCCAGTGGACAAAAAACGCAAAGCAGAACTGCTTGCTTACTTGATTGGCTCGCGTAACTGGCAACAGGTGTTGGTGTTTACCAAAACCAAACAAGGTAGCGATGCGTTAGCCAAAGAGCTTAAGCTCGATGGAATCAAAGCTGTGTCGATAAATGGGGACAAGAGCCAAGGTGCGCGTCAAAAAGCGCTCGATGACTTTAAGTCAGGGCAAGTGAGAGCGCTAATTGCGACAGATGTGGCGGCGAGAGGTTTAGACATCCAGCAACTCGAGCAGGTGGTGAATTATGACATGCCCTACAAGGCTGAAGATTACATCCATCGTATAGGGCGCACAGGTCGAGCGGGTCAGCCAGGCTATGCGGTTTCGCTAATGAGCCGAGATGAAGAGTATCTGCTTGAGGCAATAGAGCGGCTACTTGATGCCAAACTACCGCAAGAATGGTTAGCGGGTTTTGAGCCCAGTTTGGTTGAAGATGTTGAGCCAGACAAAACGCCGCGAAGGAAAGGCAGAGGTGCGGAGAAACGCAAAATGAAAGCGAAGCTTAAAATCCACGCTAATCGCGGCAAGAAAAAATAGTCGACAGGCTCATATCATTGGTATGAGCCTTTTGTTTTACTGATAAAGGACTAACTAGTGAAACTGGCGTTACTCAATTTAAAAGATGCTGCTGAGCTCCTCAAGTTCGAACGAGAAAATAGAGAGTGGTTTGAGCGTTTTATTCCGCCACGCGAAGTCGGTTTCTACACTTTGTCTGGTGTTCAACAACATATTCGCGAGTTTTTGCTCGACTATCACTGTGGTGAGATGTTGCCGCTGCTAATCAAAACCGATCAGGGAGAGATCATCGGTCGAGTGAATGTCACTAATATGAGTAGTAACAGTTGCAATGCACACCTTGGGTATCGAGTTGGACAATCGTCAGTCAATCAAGGCGTAGCCAAGTGGGCGGTAGGGCAAGTTCCATCCCTGCTAAGAAAACACAACATTTCTCAGCTCTATGCCTATGCACAAACCACAAATCTTGCGTCGCAGAAAGTGTTACAGGCAAGTGGCTTTGTCTTTACCAAACGCGTTGATAATTTCGCACAGCTGCATGGTAAGCCGATTAATTGCTATGAATATCGACTTAAGCTTCGTGAGGTAAAACGCTGACAGCTTAGATAGAAAAACGGAAGCACTTAGCTTCCGTTTTGTGTGAGTGGTGTTACGAATATTGAGCGATGAGGTTATCCCAGCTTTTACGTTGCTGGGCTAGGTCATGTTTGATTTGCTGGTATCGCATTTTCAACAAGCTACGCTCATACTTCTCGACCAAACCGTTGCGCGTCGCTTCCAACATTTGCTTTTTCACCTCATAGTAGTCAGACATTTTACCAACCAGCTGTTCAAACTCTCTATTAAGTGCGTCATTGATCGCCCTAGCATTGGGGAGCTGGTGGACTCTATTTGTTGCGGTGATAAGCGCCTGTTTTGCTCGCGCTTTCTCTATTTTTAGCTTAGGAGTGATTCTGAGTTTCGAGGTCAAACCTAGCCATGAGCAGCTTTTAATCAACCACTTAGTAGGGTCGTATTGCCACCAATAAATTCCGTTGCGATAGTCATTTTCGAAAATGTGGTGATAGTTGTGGTAGCCCTCGCCGAAAGTAAACACCGCGAGCACGGCATTATCGCGAGCGGTGTTTTTGTCAGTATAAGGCTGTGAACCCCAAATATGAGCCAAAGAGTTAATAAAGAAGGTCGAGTGGTGACTGAGCACCAAGCGTAATACACCGACGATTAACAGCATTCCCCATACATCGCCATAGACGAGCCCCAGCGCGATAGGTACGCTAAGGTTCATGACCAATGCCAACACCACATAGTATTTGTGTTGCCACATCACGATGCGTTCTTTTTGTAGATCACGACAATTACTGTAGTCAGAATATTGATTGGCGTTGTACTCACGCAGCATCCAGCCTATGTGCGAAAACCAAAAGCCGCGTTTGGCTGAATAGGGGTCTTTGTCATTATTGTCGACGTGTTTGTGGTGAATGCGATGATCAGAGCTCCAGTGCAAAGCACTATTTTGTAATGCGAAAGCACCACCTAAGGCGAATAACAATCGCAGCGACCAATGAGCTTGATAGGTTCTGTGAGACCACAGACGGTGGTATCCCGCTGTAATCGAAAGATTACAAAAAGAGAAACAAATCAAAAACCAGGCAACGTGCTCAAGGTCGTATCCATAGTGGATTCCATACCAAGGAACGAGCAGAACCGCTACTAAGAATGACGACAGAAAAATTACGATATTTAACCAAATCAGAGGGGGCTTTTGATAATCCGACATGCTGATGATTTCCTTTCAGCTAACACTTGTGCGCCAGATTATCAGCGTACACGTGTAAGTCAAACTAATTTCTATTCATTATTGGTGCCGATCACGTGTGATAAGGACCCTGTTTGTAACTAGAGGTAACATAGGATGATTAGTACTCGCTTATATGCATAAAAATTCGATGAGTTTGATAGATTGCTCTAGAATGTTTGGCTTTTTGTTAAATGTTTTATAGTATGAAGGAGTTAAATAATCCTTACAGGAAGTAATAAGGAACTAGAAATGGAATTAAAGTTAGCTGAATATAGCGACTATCAGCGTATTGCCACTTTGCATGCTCAGAGTTGGAAGATGTTTTATCAAGGCATTCTAGGCTCAGAATTTTTGCAACAAGAAGTCGATGAAGAGCGCAGTGCTATTTGGCAAACCCGTCTGATTAACCCTCCTTTCAATCAACATGTCGTCCTTCTCGAAGAGGGGGGGCTGTTATGTGGATTCGTCTGTGCGTTTGGTAATCATGATTTTGAAAAAGGCACCATGATCGATGCCTTGCACGTTGATCCTGCTTATCGCGGCAAAGGTGTGGGAGTGAGGTTGTTGGCCGAAATGGCGAAATGGATCGCCCAGTATTTCCCAGATAGTGGTGTTTATCTGGAAGTAATGAAGGACAACAAACAGGCAGTAGATTTTTATCGCCATATAGGCGGAGAGTGTCTTGAGGAGCGGCTCTGGAATGCGCCTTGTGGTCATCAAGTGCCCGAATTAGTGTATACTTGGAAGTCAGGCCAAGACTTGTTAGATAGCGTACTGCCGCACACTAACTTAGAGCCTGTAACAGGTTGATACAAATAACCTTATCATCCTGATAATCCTCGGACAAACCCCTATAGACCGTTAGTTAACGTTAGATCGCCAATTTTTATTATCTAACGGTCTGTTAATGAAAAAATCTTTACTATCTACCGCACTACTCGGTGCACTTTTTCTCTCAGGATGTGGCGAAACCAGTAAAGGACAACAAAGCACTCAAGCACAGCTTGTGGTCGCACACCCCGCCAATGTGATTCAACATCAACAAACTAAAAGCTATATAGGTCGTGTTGAGGCGGTTGAAGACACCAACATCACCGCCCAAGTTTCTGGCTATCTTAAGCAGCGTCATTTTGAAGAAGGGCAGATGGTCGAAAAAGGCCAACTTCTGTTTTCCATCGAGCCGTCGTCATTTGAAGCGCAAAAAGCCAGCGCTAAAGCGGCACTTGCACAGGCAGAGGCCGGATTAAAAAAGGCAGAGCTGGACTTTGATCGAGCAAAAAACTTACTGCCTAAAGGCAGTATTTCTCAATCAGAATTTGATCATCTCAATGCGGCTCTGCTAGGCGCCGAGGCTCAGTTAGAAGCGGCGAAAGCGCAGTTACACCTTGCCGAAGTCAACTTGTCTTACACTAAAATCCGTGCGCCGTTCTCTGGCCGCATTGCACAAAGCAAAGTAAGCACCGGCGATTTGGTGTCTCCTCATCTGGTGTTCTAACCACCTTAGTTAGCCTAGACCCAGTACATACCAGTTTTAGCATCAGTGAGCGCGAGCGCCTTGAACTTGGTATGGACAACATTCAAGGGGATGGTAGCGGCGATCTGGTTGAAGTTCAGGTGTTGCTGGAGAACGGAAAACCATTTGAGCATTTAGGTAAGCTCGATTTTATTGGTAATCGCATCGATTTAAGCACTGGTACGATTGCAATGAGAGCGGTGGTGGACAATCCACAGTATCGCCTGTTGCCAGGCCAACATGTCAAAGTTGAGCTGCGTGAAGCACAAGCACAAGAGGTGGTTGTGATCCCGAGACGCGCGGTACAAACCGATCTCGAAGGCCACTTTGTTATGGTAGTCGCGGATAACAACTTGGCTGAACGACGCAATGTAGAACTCGGCCGCCAAGTCGAAGGCGGCGTGATTATTCTAAGTGGTCTCGATGCGAATGAGCAGGTGATTACCCAAGGTTTACAACGTATTCGCAATGGTGTTCCCGTACGCTTTGCTGAATCTGACGAGCAATAGAGGAGGCTGAATGTTAAGTCGATTCTTTATTCAGCGCCCTAAGTTTGCGTTAGTCATCTCGATCATACTGACACTAGCGGGGGCGATTTCATTGGCGATCTTGCCAGTTGCAGAGTATCCGAAAATTAGCCCACCCTCGGTGAGCGTGACGGCGTATTACACAGGTGCTAGTGCGGAAGTGGTCGAGCAAGCGGTTGCTGATCCGATAGAGACGTCAGTAAATGGCGTTGAGAACATGATCTATATGTCATCTAAGAGTGCAAATGATGGCTCATACAGTTTGAATGTGACCTTCGACGTGGGCACTGACCCAGATATGGCGCAGGTTAACGTACAAAACCGAGTGTCACAGATCGAATCCAAACTACCGCAGGAAGTGCGCATGGTTGGTGTGACGGTGAAGAAGCGTTCCCCTGACTTGCTGATGGTATTGAATTTTTACTCGCCTGATGGAAAGTATGACGATCAATTTTTGATCAACTACATCAATCTCAATGTTAAAGATCAGCTAGCACGTGTCAAAGGCATCAGTGAGGTTAATGTTATCGGCGGTGGTGAATACGCAATGCGTGTTTGGCTCGATCCGGAGAAAATGGCCAACTTAACCCTGACCACATCCGACGTTTATGCCGCACTCGCCGAGCAAAATGTTCAGGTTGCTGCTGGTCGTGTGGGCGCTGCCCCCTACAGTACCTCTCAGGAAGTCCAATTTAACTTGGTGACCAAGGGCAGGCTAGAAAGCGTCAGTGAATTTGAGAATGTCGTACTGCGTGCTAACTCTGACGGCTCATCTGTTTACCTAAAAGATGTCGCTCGCGTCGAGCTCGGTAAGAAGTTTTACGACGGCAGCGGTCAGTTTCGCGGCCAGGACGCTTCTATCGTAGCGCTTTCGCTACAATCAGACGCTAACGCTCTAGAAAGTGGCAAGGCGGTCATGGATTTACTTGAGCGATTAAGTGTTAACTTTCCTGAGGGCATGGCCTATGAGGCCAGTTACGATACCACTGTGTTTGTCGCCGAATCGATCAAAGGGGTGGTGAAAACACTGATTGAAGCCATATTGTTGGTCATTGCAGTGACCTATCTGTTCTTAGGTAGTGCGCGCGCAACGTTAATTCCAGTGGTCGCGATCCCGGTTTCTTTGATCGGCACATTCGCTGTAATGCAAATGACAGGATTTACCATCAATACGGTCACCTTGTTTGGTTTGATTTTGGCGATTGGTATTGTCGTAGACGACGCGATCTTGGTGATTGAAAACGTCGATACTACCATGGCTAAAGATCCTAGCCTGAGCCCAAGGAAAGCGACCTTAATCGCGATGAAAGAGGTAACGGGACCGATTATCAGCTCTACCTTGGTCTTGTTAGCGGTATTTTTGCCGGTGGCGATGCTACCGGGTATTACCGGGATCATGTATCGCCAGTTTGCGTTGACTATCTGTATTTCGGTGGTGATATCTTCGATTAACGCCTTGACCTTATCGCCAGCGCTCTGTTCGTTAGTGCTCAAGCAGGGTGGAGGCAACACCGCACGCTGGTTCACCGCCTTTAACAATGGCTTAGAGCGAGTGACTCAAGGCTATGGAAAAATTGCTGGTTTCTTGGTTAAGAAAGCATTTCTGTTGGGTAGCTTCTTTGTCATTGCTCTCCTCATGGTGACCTTCTTTGCCAAAACGACCTCGACAGCGTTTGTTCCTCAGGAAGACAAAGGGATCTTGCTGGTCAATGTTCAGTTACCCGACGCCGCGTCATTGTCTCGCACTGAAGCTGCAACAGAAAAATTAATTGAGATAGTTGAGAAAGAGCCTGGCATTGATGGCGTCACCGTGGCTAACGGGTTTGCCTTCATGACCGGGGCCGCTGCCTCAAATGGCGCTTCACTGTTTATCAAGCTTCACGATTGGGAGAGTCGTAACGCATTAGGAGAGGGTCACTCAGCCAACGCCATAGCACAGCGAATCAATGGTCGGGCGGCAACAGAACTGCCAGAGGCGATTGTCTTTGCTATGGGGCCATCAGCGGTACCTGGTATGGGCGCAGCTTCTGGGTTTGAGTTTGTACTAGAAGATTCACTTGGGCGAAGCCGCACTGACTTAGCGATGGTGATGGGACAAGTGATTGAAGAGGCGAACAAACAGCCAGAAATTGCGTTTACCTTTAGTACGTTCCGCGCCAACGTGCCGCACTTTTATGTGGATATTGACCGTGAGAAAGCTAAGCAACTGGGCATATCACTTTCAGAGGTGTTCCAAACGCTACAGGGTAACTTAGGTTCGCTTTACGTCAACGATTTTACTATGTTCGGTAAGAATTTCCGTGTCACTATGCAAGCGGACGGCCAGCATCGTAATAACATTGAAGACTTAGAGCGCTTCCATGTGCGTTCAACATCAGGAGAGATGATCCCACTCAGTACACTTGTCAGCTATGAGCAGGTATTCGAGCCAGATGTCGCTTGGCGTTACAACATGTATCGTAGCGCGATAATTCAAGGTCAGCCGGCGCCTGGCTTCTCAAGTGGTGATGCAATTGCAGCCATGGAGAGAGTTGCGGCAGAAGTGTTGCCGCAAGGATACCAATATGAGTGGACAGGCATGGCCTACCAAGAAGTATTGGCCGGCAACCAAGCCATCTTTGCTTTTGCGCTTGCGTTGATTTTCATTTACCTGTTTATGGTAGCGCAATATGAAAGTTGGACGATCCCGCTTGCGATCATCCTCGTGGTTCCCGTCGCGACATTAGGTTCGTTCTTAGCGCTCAACCTCACAGGAACACCGTTGAACCTCTACGCGCAAATAGGCCTAGTGTTGCTAATCGCATTGGCGGCGAAGAACGCGATCTTAATTGTCGAGTTTGCTAAAGGCGAACGAGAGGATAAAAATGTTGAGATCGATCAGGCGGCGGTCAACGGAGGAAAGCTGCGTTTTAGGGCAGTCAACATGACTTCTTGGTCGTTCATCTTGGGTATCTTCCCTCTGATATTTGCTGCAGGAGCAGGGCATGTAAGTCAGAATTCTTTGGGTATCTCACTGATTGGTGGACTGCTTTGTGTATTGCTTGCAGGTACCTTATTAATTCCTGGCTTCTATGCGTTGGTTCAGCGCAAGCGGGAGAAAATACATGGCGGTAATACCAAATTGATTCCTCTCGACGATGAATAGTGCTGAATAAAAAACGCCCCTCACGTTACGTGAGGGGCGTTTTTAATTTAGTCCGAGTTAAGATGTTTTGAACTGAGCGACGGCGCTGTCCATCTCAGCCGCTTGAGCAGAAACGCGGTCGACTTCACTCAGACACTGTTTGGCTGAGCTCATGTTGCCTTCAGAGATAGTATTGAGCTCGGTAATCGACTCACTGACCTGATTCATCACGATGCCTTGTTCTTCAATCGCGGAAGCAATGCGTTCAGAATTGGCTTGAATGGTTTCCATATCGGTAATGATTTGGCTTAGGCTGCTATCGAGAGTGCGTGAAGCTTCTAACGTCTGCACCCCTTGCTCGTTACATTGATCGATATTGGTCACCACTTCTGCCATCTGGCTTTGGATAGCCGACACCACCTTGGTGATCTCTTCTGTCGATTGGTGTGTGCGACTCGCCAGAGCACGAACCTCATCGGCGACCACTGCGAAACCACGGCCTTGCTCACCAGCGCGCGCTGCCTCAATGGCGGCGTTGAGTGCGAGTAAGTTGGTTTGTTCTGCGATTTCTTGAATGATGTTTACCGCATCACCAATTTTATCTACATGATTATTGAGTGAACTGATAGACGCTTGGCTGCTACCTAAGATTGATGAGAGCTGATCGATGTTGTTAACCGTAGAATCAACGACTTTACGACCATTTTTGGCGTTTACGGAAGCTTGTTGGACGCCCTCTACCGCCACAGCAGTACTCTCTGAGATTTCGTTAATGGTAAGCACCATTTCTTGCACAGAGGTTGCCATGGTACCAGTGTGGTCAGCCTGGACATGGAATTGCTCGATCACGTTTTGTAGCTCGTTATGCATGCTTGAAGTGCTATGTGTCAACTCACGAGACTTACTTTGAGAGCCTGAGATCAGTTCTTCGAATTTATCGAGCAGCTCGTTGAAGAAATTACCAATAACCGATAGCTCATCTTTTCTGGTTAAATTTGCTCGCAACGAGACGTTGTTAGTACGGGCGATTTCTTGTATCGCGTGCAGCAGGTTAGCCACTTGCTGATTGATAGAACGAGAAATCTGGAAGATAAAACCAAAAATAACAAGAACCACGATAGCAGTGACCACAAGCTTGAGCGTGTTCAGTTGATCACGCGAGTTTTGGGTTTGTTCTGCTAACGTTGCAGCGAAAGACTTGAATTGCTCCTCAACGGTGTGAGACAAGCCGCGAGTATCACCAAGTAAACCTTGGTTGTACTTAAGACCGACCACTTTCGCTTGGTTGACGTATGCAGACGCTGCTTTAAGAAGTGCTGCAGAATTAGCTGGCAGGAGTTCTGACTGCAAATCGCCTTTCAGCACCTGTTCATTAAAATCAGCCAGTTGTACTAACTGGTCGCTGGTCAAAGTCGGGCGGATGAGGTCTAACTCTTTGTTGTATGCGCCGATCAGGTTACTCTCTTCATTTAAGCCTAGTTGCTGGAAAGCTTTAACCAGTTGATTGAACCCTTTTTGATAGTTAACAATATCTACCCTAAGCTGCTGACTGGAAGGGAGTTGGTAATCTTTTAAGATCACCGAGAGCTCTTTTTCTAGATTAAGGAAGGTTTGCATATTCTTGTTAAACGTATCGAGGTACTTAGTGTCTTTACGTAGTAAGAAGTCTTTTTCATTGCGCCGTAAATTAAGTAGGCGAATTTCGAGCTTGGCGACTAATAGCGTCGCTTGATTGAGTTGAGCAGTCGTTTGGGCAAAATGTGTGGTTGCGAAAAGTACAGCGACAACCCCAAAAATGGATACAACACCCAATGAATAAAGTTTATTCTTGATATTCATGAGATTACCTTAAGTTATTACAGCGCACAGTTTGTTAGTATCAGTTTATTAGTATCATTTTGATGGTAGTTGCTAATTACAGATATATCAATTACATCCAACTACCTCACGGTTGAATGTATTTCATTTAATGAGTTCAGGCGATAAAGAGACAAAAATGTTGGAACGAATCGACAAATATCACGCATTAATATTTGATATGGATGGCACTCTTATTGACACCATGCCAGCCCACTTATACGCCTGGGAGGCGACCGCAGCGCATTTTGGCTTTCCTTTTAGTAGGCAGTGGTTACATAGTCTCGGTGGCATGCCGAGTTATAAGATAGTGGCCGAAGTGAACAGCCAATACGGCCTTACTCTGGAGCCTAATGAAGTATCCCGTTATAAAATGGACACGTTTGCATCGATTGAACAACCGGGAGAGACCATTGAATGCACGTTGCAAGTCCTTGAATACTTTATTGGCAAAAAGAAGATGGCAGTGGGTACGGGAAGTCAGCGACAAAGTGCGTTGCGCTTACTGACCATGACGAACCTGCTTCAGCATTTGGATACCGTGGTAACGGCGACCGACGTAGAGAAGCACAAACCCAATCCCGATACCTTTTTGCAAGCGGCTGAAAAGATGGGCGTGAAGGCGCAAGATTGCGTGGTATTTGAAGATACTGCGCTCGGTCTACAGGCGGCGCATGCGGCAAAAATGGACTGCTTTTTAGTGGAGAATGGCGAGTTGGTTTTCTATCCGTATCGTAAATGAAAAGAGCTGCATTGCGCAGCTCTTTATCAGTTATCGATCCCAATACGCTTCTTCTAAGCTATCTTCACGCTCTGGTAGTGCGCGAGCCAAGCGAGGTGAGTGTTGAGTTAGCACTTCGTAACTGACACGGTTAGCGTATTTACATATTTGCGAAAGCGAGGAGTAGGTGAGGTAAGGCTGATCGTGCTTAGATGAGTTTGGCACGTTAACCTTGTGATGGCTGTTAGCCGCCATATCATGAAGCAGCGCTGAAAGCGCGGCATCTCCAGCGCCGTTAGTGTTTTTGATCTCCAATGGGCCACCTAAATAGGGACCAATGTGAGAATAGACTTTGACTGGCGTTTGACAGTCAGCTTTACGCATCGCGCGGCTAAACTCGTACTTGTTGAACTCGGCAATGTTGCCCGGCAGCAGCGGTAGTTCAGTTTCGCGCTTAACGCTCTCTTCGGTATAGCCGGCCATGTACAAACCAACAGCACCTGCCGTACACAGTACTAGATCAACCCACTCTAACGCTTTATCAGCAGCAAGCAGTGGGTCTTTTTCGCCTGTTAACGCTTCGCCTTCCTCTTCGTTCATGGCAAGAATCGAGATATTTTCTTTGATGTACTCTTGCCACCATTTGGCATTGCCCTCGATTACCCACTTAGTGCCTAACGTGAGTACCACAGGAACATTCTTAGATTTGGCAATCTCGATTGCGCGCGCAACGGCTTGCGGCATTGGATCTTCGGGATTACCTCGCATTAGGTAAGAAGACACCACTAAAGCAGAGGCTTTATCGAACACGTCTTCAGGAATGCTATCAGGACGAAGCTGATTCATGTGGCCTTCGTTGATTGCGAAGGTGCGTTCGCCGTTTTCTGAAATCAAGGTGTAGCAACGACCAATCGAGCCTTCGACCATTTGCAAGTGGTTGAGGTTCATTCGAGATGAAGTGCGACATAAATAGCGGTAGGCGAATGAACCGACTTCGATATTACGCGACATCACACCAAGCAGTACCGACTTGCTGTCGGCTAAAACCGAGTAGTTGTGCAGGGTATTGCCGATGGTATCCCCTGGGTATTGATGGGTGATAAGTTCGCGCTCAACCAACTCTTTATAAAGCGCATCTGCCTTACTTTCTTCGAGAACGAGAGAGTGTCCTTTACTAAGATCGTACTTACTCAAGAACTCATCATCGACCCTTGCTTCAATATCGACAATGGTTTGGCCCACACCCACTACAATCGGGCGGTACAGTTTGGGTGTTTGGGTGATTTGATTGACGAGAGGATCTCGAGCGTGAGTCGGAAAGTAGTGCTTAGATTTGCGCTGTCCAGGAAACTTCATTTTGTGTGTAGAGTTAGAAATTTTCCGGGATCATATCACATAAATGTAATCATGCTTTCATATTTATTGCATAAAAACGATGGCAAACCGAGTTTGCCATCAACAGCGATTACTGTTCACCAGAGAAAGAGCCGTACGCTTTGGTGCCCCAAAGTGGGACTGTCGACAAACTGTGCTTAAAGCTGCCAGAGGTCTCTTTCGTTGAATAGGAGAGATACATAATGGTCTGGTTCTCCACGTCGAGAATGCGGCGGATCTTCATACTTTTAAAGAAAATACTCTTAGATTTCTTAAACACCACTTCGCCGTCTTTAGACTTATCAATCTGCGCAATCATTTCTGGGGTAATTTCACCGGTTTGGCGGCAAGATATTGAACTATCGCTTGGGTCTGCAAGGCTAAAATCAGCTTCGATCGAGGCGACGTGACAAGTGACACCCGTTACGATGGGGTCCTGCATGTGATTGAGTTTAATGTCTTTCATAGTAAAAAGGCCCAAACTGACGTCACCGACCTCATCACCCGAACAACCGGCCAAAGTTAAGCCTAAAATAGCGGTGCCTACGAGCTTTTTGAACATATTGGTTATCTCCAAATTATTTGTTCTGTTTCTCGTCACTATATCAGCTTTTGTCGACTGATAGTGCATGTTTGGCTAAAAGACTTGTCGCCTCAAGCGTTTATCGAGTAAGCTTCAGCTACACTTCTCGATTTTGCAACAGGTAAACTCTTCATTATGTCGATACCAAACATCGCTGATATCAAAAACCAATGGCTGTATCAGCAAGTAGAAGTGGAGTTTCCGACGAAAGAGAGTTTGGCTGGGTTGGCCCTTTACCGTGCAGAGGTTGAAGGTAAAGAGGTGGTAAAGCTAGATTCTACAGCGTCTGATTTCGCGTTTACTCAAGAAGATATTTTCTTGGTCGACTTTCATCGATTAACGGTAATGTTCGCGTTGCTCCAAGCTGGCCGCTGGCGAAAACCTACGGACCAAGAGCTTATTGTCGAGTTCCTCACTCAGATCATCTATTCAGAACCTTGCGATCTTTATCTTGGCTTCCAACAAGGTGAACCGGTTGCAGCCGCTATTTTAACTGTCAACGAACAGCAAGCGCTGATATCCGATGTGGTGGTTAAGGCGCAAAGTACGGCAACCGAACAAGACTTTATCGCAGCCCTAGTGAACAAAGCATCACCTAAGCTTGAACAGATCCAATATCTCTGGTTAGAAAAGTAGCGTTGAGCCACGCTTTATATAGGACACCGCTTTGAAAATAGTGACGTGTTCTAAGTTTCTTGACTAACGACGCCTATTATCGAACAAAGTGTTAAGCACATCATTTCATTCTAACCATGGTCGCTTATTATTTGCTAACTGCAATTGATAGGATAAACCCAATGAATGAGCCTCTGGCCAAATGCGTAATCTTTGATTGTGATGGGACTTTGGTTGATAGCGAGAGACTTTGCTGTGTGGCGCTGTGCGGAACCTTTAAACAGTTTGGTGCCATTCTAACTATCGAACAGGCAGTCAAACATTTTGAAGGGGGCAAACTGGCCGACATCCTCAGCTCTACCAAAGAGCGACTTGGTGTGGATGTGTCTCTCGATCAACTGGAGCCAGTCTACAGGCAACAACTTGATGAACTATTTGAGCAGCAGTTGAAGCCAATGGATGGAGTATTTGAACTGCTAGATTTCCTTATGGAACAAGGTATTGAATACTGCGTCGCCTCCAATGGTCCTAAGGAAAAAATTCGTCGCAGCCTCGAACTGACCGGGTTGCTCTCCTATTTTGACGGCCGGATTTTCTCCGCGTTCGATACCAACAGCTGGAAACCCGAACCCGATTTAGTACTTTATAGTGCAATGACCATGGGTTTTACTGTCGATGAATGTCTTTACATCGATGACACGCCGAAAGGGGCAGAAGCGGGTGTCCGTGCTGGGGTGGAAACCATTCAACTCCGTGGACTCAATGACAAAGGCCACCAAAGCGCATCGCAAAGCTTCGACAACCTACATCAATTGAAACAGTGGCTCAGCACGACTAGTGATAATGTGAGCCAACCATTGTGATCGGTTCACCGCTATGGTTGAGCGTCGAAGCGGGTGGGGTGATTTGACTGACTGATTCGAAAAAAGAACCGCACTCGGCACATAACATGTTGTCACTCTCCGACAGCAAGTATTCTTCGCTACCGCACAGCGGACAGCAGAGAATAGGGTATTCAATTAGTTTAATTTTCATATTGGATTCTCAGCAGCAAAGTAGAGCTTATTAAAACGATGTAATTATTCTGGTGCCAAACAAGGTATAGCCTAATTCGTTGAATGGCTTTAAACCATTCAATCTTAGTCTAATCAAAGAAAAGTATTCAGCTTTGCGTGATAATTTGCCAAAGAATGGGAAGCAATTCATATATTAACTAATGCTCATATACGAACTTAGGGTTGAAAGGAGTGCTGTTAAAGGCAAAAAGATAAAAATCGCCCGCAGAGTTGCGGGCGTTGTGTTTTTAGGTTCGCTTGGCGAGGTAGGCGTCGTAGTCGGGAATCTCGATGACGACTTCTTGGTTCATAAGTTCTGATTCAATCAGGAATTTAGCCGTAGCGCGGTTGGTTGCTACCGGAATGTTCCATACACTCGCTATTCTCAGTAGGGCTTTTACATCTGGATCGTGCGGTACTGCGTTTAGAGGGTCCCAAAAGAAAATCAGGGCGTCGATTTTACACTCAGAGATCATCGCGCCAATTTGCTGATCGCCTCCCATAGGGCCACTAATCATGCTCTTTATCGCAAGACCAGTCTCTTTACTGAGCATGCTGCCAGTCGTTCCGGTAGCGAAAAGAAAATGTCCTTGCAATTTTTCTTTGTTCTCTTTTACCCAGCGAAGAAGCTCAGGTTTGTAATTGTCATGTGCGACCAAAGCAATGTGCTTGTGGGCCGGTAAGGTACGAGTTGTTTTATCCATTAAAACTGATTCCTAATTGTGTTCACTATAGATATAAAATGTAGGTCGATATTCTGATGGCGACAGTGAGTCTGCAATGACCGCGGCTGGTAAATGACTAGGGGTCAGAGGTTCGATCACTGGTGCCTCAATGGGTTCATAGGGTTGATGGCGCAAATAGCGGACGGCTTGTTTTACGGATAAGCGCCCTTGCTGCACCATTTTATCACTTGGAGCAAATTCAATCCGGTTGCGCAATAATCCTCGATAGACGCCATGACTCAGGTAAGTAGAAACCAACCCTATCTGTTGTTGTTTGCCACTACTTCTTAGCTCGCTTACCGCGGCCTCAATCGCGACAGCGCTGCCCACCAGATATTGAATATCAGGCTGCTCAATCACTTGTTGAACGAGGTTACGCTGTAACTCTTTGTCGTTGTCTGCCCAATAGGTGTGTTTGATTTTGACGTCGCTATCTTGGATGGCTGAATAAAACCCCTGTATCACGGGCTTAGTACCACCACTGGACTTGGGGCCAGGTAAAAGTGCAATCTGGACTTTGCCGCTTCCTTTTGGGTGTTTAGTTTTAAGGTAGTCACCTGCGTAGTAACCCATCCAATACCAATCGACACCGACTTCGCCTTCAACCACGGTTTGATTGTCTAAATCGGTAATGAGTTTATTCACCGTAGCGAAAACCGGTATGCCATTGACCTCATGCTTGAGCGACTGTTTAAACAGATCTGGAGCGACAGTACCAAGAATGATCGCATCTGCTTGCCACTCGACGCATAGCGCTAGTTGTTCTCTTTGCTTGCCAATGTTGGGATAACCGCCGGCTTCTAAAACACGTAAGTCGACGTGCTGTTGTCGGGCTTCTTCTACCATGCCGTAATTGACTGAGAGCCAATACGAATCTTTCAGGTGAGGGTATAATGCGCAGATGCGCTCCACTTTTTGCGCCATTGCATTCGGTGTTAGCAACAAAACCACAGCGATGTTGGTGGCGAGCCAAGCGCAAATTTTCGGTGTGAAGATCAAAGGCATGCAGTAATTCGTTGGTAAAGGCGATACAAACACTGCAAAATATAGCGCATTATCGGATGCTTAAGAAGTGATGAATTTCAATGTTGCTCGCTAAAGCCAGTATCGGCCGCAAGTTGCTACTGGCATTTCTGGCCATGGTGTTACTGGTGTTAACGTCAGCGGTCATAGGGGTTTCTGGGTTTAGCTTGGTGGCGAAAACAGAGCGTAACGTGGTGAACTCGGCGATCCCGTCGATGCTGGAAGCGCGTCAGGTTTCAGAACTGAGCTCAAAAATCATCTCTTCCGTTCAAACCTTGTCCAACGCCAAAACTGAAGTACAGCGTCAGCAGGCCGGCAAGGAGCTGTTCAACCAGCTTGAATCGTTACTCGCTCATATCAAGCTGCTTGGCTCTGATGCGTTTGATGGTGAACTCCTTAACCGTTTAGAGAACGATGTTCAAAGCGTCATTGATACACTAGCTCAACTGGGTCTTGCGGTTGAACAACGGTTGGTATTAAGTCAAAAATTGGCGCTCCAAACTGAAGCACTGCGCCAACTGGCGCAGGAGTTAGAACAACTGACCCGAACTCAAGTCGCCAACACCTCTACCATTGCGGTGGCGAATGTTACCCACATATACACTTTGTTGGATCAGCAAAATCTGAGCCAAGCGTATCAAGCTCTTGATACTTTGGTGGAGGTCGACTTAGATCTCGCTGAACGCTTACACGAGTTCCACCTACTAGCCTTTAAGCTGCTTAACTATATCGAAGAGTCGCGCACTGTTTCCGACATCGATCGTATTAGAACCATACGTGACGAGTTTCACCAAAATCTCACCATCATGAATCGTCGGGTAAGTGCAGTAGAGGACCCAACCCGATCAAAGCAGATGGTTGAACTGCTGCAGCAGCTTAAACAACGCGCTGACGTCTTCGATATTCTAGAAAAACGTGACCAGAATGAACGTGACGCACAGCAACTGATGCAAAACACCTTAACTGAGTTTTCTGCGCTTAATGCAACGGTCGGTAAGCTGGTTGATGAGTCGAATCTTTCCACAACCCGAGCGGTCGAAGCACTTAAATCAACGCTCGACTACGCTCAGCTCACGCTGACTATTATCACGCTACTTGGGATGATCATTGCGGCACTTATCATCTGGAAAGTGGTGTATGTGTCTGTAGTGAAGCGCCTGGCTGAATACTCTTCAGCCTTAATGTCGATAGCAAAAGGGCAATTACAGGTAGAAATCAATGCGCAGGGTAACGACGAACTGGCGCAGATGGGGCAAGCAATCATTACTGCGCAAAACACAGCCAAAGCGTTAAAAGTGGTTGCAGAGAGTGAAACCAAGGCCAAACGAGAGTTACAAGAGCACAAAGAACACCTGGAAGAGTTGGTGGCTGAGCGAACACAGCAGTTGAGGCAAGCGAACCAACGTTTGAATGAAGAAGTGACAAACCATGCTGAGGCAAGGGCAAATGCAGAGCAAGCAAGCAGAGCTAAAACCGCCTTTCTTGCAACCATGAGCCATGAGATTCGCACTCCGATGAATGGGGTACTCGGTACGGCACGATTACTAAAAGATACGGGGCTAAATCGTCAGCAGAGTCATTATGTTGATGTCATTAATCGTAGCGGTAATAATCTTTTGGCCATCCTTAATGATGTTCTCGATTATTCAAAAATTGAGGCGGGGCATTTAGATATACGCCCCGTTAACTTTAATTTGCACGCCATGGTAGATGACACCATGCAACTGATGACAGCAAAGGCCCAAGAGAAAGCGCTTGAACTCAGTTGTGTGATTGAAAGTGACGTAGAGAGGTTTTGGTTAGGCGACGCGACGCGAATCAGTCAGGTGCTGAATAATCTAGTCGGCAATGCGATTAAGTTTACTGACACTGGTCATATCGATTTATACGTTGCCAATGATTCTGAAAGACCCGGGTGGGTCTGTTTTGAAGTGTCGGACTCGGGAATCGGAATTGATCCTGCTGCACTCCCCAATCTATTTGATGCTTTTACTCAGGCAGCGCCAACTCAAGCTTGTAAAGGAGGGACGGGGTTAGGGCTAGCGATCAGCAAGCGCATAGTCGATGCAATGGGCGGTGAGATTCAAGTAGAGTCTGAGCTTAGCGAGGGCAGCCGTTTCTGGTTCTGTGTGCCTTTGGCAAAAGGTCAAAGCGTAGAGCAAATCGAAACAGTGAGTGACAGTAGCATTAAGGCCCGCGTATTGTTGGTAGAAGACAACCCGATTAACTGTATGGTCGCAGAAGGTTTTTTAGTAAGCCTAGGCCATGAGGTGGCCACTGCTGTCGATGGCGCACAAGCTAAAGAGGTGTTTGCCTCTCAAGCGTTCGATATTGCATTACTTGACATCAATTTGCCTGATTGTAACGGTATTGAGTTGTTGCACGATTTAAAACAGTGCGCTCAGCAGCAGCAATTAAATCAAGGCATCCCACTGGTTGCGGTCTCTGCGCATGTTTATGATGAAGAGGTGGCCAGTTACTTGTCAGCCGGATTCGATGGCTATCTTCCTAAGCCACTCGATAAAGAGGCGCTATGTCATATGATTCAACAGAGTCTGGAGTCTAGCCCATTGGTGAAATCTAGCGTTTCGCACTCAGAGAAGAGCCCAGGCTTGGGTGGGGGAATCATCGACTCTGCGGTGATATTGGCCGACCTAGAGGTGTTAGGTGCTGACAAAATGAATGCTATCGTGACCTTGTTTGAGCAGGGAGCGCAGCAAAGCTTAGCTGAGCTCGAACAGGCCTATAAGAAGAATGATGCAGCACAAATCAAGCAATTGGCCCATAAGTTAAAGGGCTCTGCTGGCAGCTTAGGATTGGGGGCGCTGCATGAAGTTTGTTTGGGTATAGAACAATCGTCGCAGCCACCTAGCGCCTATTCTACCCAGCGACAAACGCTTCAAGAGAGTGTGGCTGCCGCACAGCAGGCATTGAAGACATTAATCAAAAGAGAGACGGAATGAATCACTTAGAATCTGATCAACTACTAATGAGTGCCATTACCGAACAAGATTGGCCGCTTTTTCAAAGATTGCACCAAGATGATGAAGTGATTCGCTACGCTTTTGATCAACCCAGCGTAGAGGATATTCGTCAACGATTTGAGTCTCGCTTGCCGTCGTGGTCTTGGCCGAGTAAGCATTGGTTGTGCTTGGTCATTCGAGAAAAAACCAGTGGACGAGCAATTGGGATCACCGGACTTTGTATCGCTGAGCAGAATCCAAAACAGGTTGAAGTCGGATACTTACTTTTGCCCGAGTATCATGGCAAAGGCTATGGCACCGAATCTTTGATTACTCTGATTGAGCATGCGACGGATCAACTGCCGATTGAAGCGGTCAACGCAATTGTAACCGATGGTAATATTGCGTCGTGCAAGGTGTTGGAGAAGGCAGGCTTTACACTCCAAGAGCGCGAAAAAGATGCCTATCAAATCGGTGGTCGATATTACGATGACCTGATTTATCGTTATCAGGTTAGGTAACAACCTTGTTCGTTCCAGAGGTTTTTATCCTATAAAAAAAGCAGCTTGCGCTGCTTTTTTGTTTATTGATTGCCTAGACTAGGCAATGGCCAACTCTAAGATCTTACGGCTTTGGTTAAGATCAATGGCTTGATTTTCACCTAGTGCGACCATGCCGTGCTGCTCAAGTTGGTTAATGACTGAATCGACAGCTTGTTGTTTTTCGCCCTCATAGCCGCTGAACTGTACATCCACACCAAGCGACTGGTAGAAAGCTTCAATCGCTTTGATGGTTTCTTCAGCAAGGTTATCTGATGGTTCTAGACCGAATACGTTAAGTCCCATCTGCTCAAGTTTCGCCTTTTTAACGGCAAACTGATTACGCAGCAATGAAGGCTGAACGATGGCCAGTGAACGAGCATGATCCACGCCCCAAATCGCAGTAAACTCGTGACCAATCATGTGTGTTGCCCAGTCTTGTGCAACACCTGCACCAATTAAACCGTTTAACGCTTGGTTTGCCGTCCACATCAGGTTGGCGCGCCATTGATCACTGTCCCGTTGCTCGAACTGGTCGGCGAGCGTTTTGAGATTTTTCAGCAGAGTTTCGGCATAGCCGTCTTGTACCATTGCGCCGTGTTGAACGGTTAAGTACTGTTCACAAACGTGTACCCAAGCATCGACCAAACCGTTGATAAGTTGCTTTTCTGGCAATGTTTTCATCACGTCTGGGTCCATGACCGCGAATTTAGGCTGAACATGCGGAGTCATAAACGGTAGTTTGTCGTGTGTTTCCGCTTTGGTGATCACCGCGCCCATGTTCGATTCAGAGCCCGTCGCCGGCAAAGTGAGAATCGCAGCGAGTGGAACGGCAGAGGTCACTTGATGTTTACCAACCATAATGTCCCAGCCATCGCCTTGGTATTTTGCAGCTGCGGCGACATATTTAGACCCGTCAATAACCGAACCACCACCAACAGCAAGAATGAAATCAATGCCTTGCTCTTTAACAATGGCAACAGCTTTATCGAGCGTCTCTTTGGTCGGGTTTGGCTCTACACCGGAAAACTCAGTCCACTGATGGTTAGTTAACGCTTGGCTTACTTGGTCGTAGACGCCATTGCGTTTTATTGAGCCACCACCATAAATGACCAACACTTTTTGCTCAGTTGGAATAGCACTTGCGATGGTCTTAATCTGACCTTGACCAAAATGAATTTGAGTAGGATTTACATAGGAAAATTGCATTATAGGTTGCCTCTTATTTCCGTGTAGGAACAATGTGTTCAACTTCATTGTGCATATTAGTATTGACATTGGGTTAAATAAAGGTCAATTTCTCCTATAATTATGCCTATTTCTATTTTTTATGGTGAACAATGATGTCGTTAGCACACTGGATGCAAGTGTACGTTGCACAAAACAACCTAGAGCAATTAGAGGGCATCAGTAAAACGGCGGTTGATGGCGTACACTTTTATCGCAGTAGTCAAGGTAATCGACGTCAACCATTTGTTTATCAGTCGGGGGTCATTGTACTCGGTCAAGGAACTAAGAACATATACTTGGGCAATGAGCCTGTGCGCTATGGGCCAGATGATTACCTGGTGGTGGGTGTACCTATGCCTCTGGAGTGTGAAGCCATCGCCGAGAATGGTGAGCCTTTGCTCGGGTTAAGCATAGATATCGATGCACAAGTACTGCACCGCTTAGTCAACCAACTTGAAAGCCAAGGCTATTATAAGCCCTGTAATGACAGTGGTGCCTGTACTGGATTAAAGTCGGTGGCAATGGACGATGAGATGCTCGATGTGTGTCTGCGGTTAATGAAAGCGTTATGTCATCCGATTGAGTCCTCAATTCTTGGTGCGAATTTGATGGAAGAGTTAACCTTACGGGCACTAATGAGCAGAGAAGGGCACGTACTGTTTGATCTAGCCCGTCACGAGGGCCATTACGCGAGAGTGGCTCGGGCATTGGAGTACTTACATCAGAACTATAATCAGACTGTCACGGTTCAAGATCTGGCTCAAAGTGCGAATATGAGCATTTCCGCCTTCCATAATGCGTTTCGCAGTGTCACCTCGGCATCACCGATTCAGTACATTAAGAAGGTTCGCCTCAACAAAGCCAGAGAATTGATTCAACTTGAGGGGTTAAAGGTAGGGGATGCGGCAAGGCTGGTGGGCTATAACAGTACCTCGCAATTTTCTCGAGAGTTCAAACGTCATTTCAACGCTACTCCAAAGGAAGTGAACTTAAGTAGTTAAACGAGGAAACGCTATGTCACATTGTTTACAGTGTTTATCCTGCGTTATTTCGGTAGTATGAACAAAGAGAATTATTCTCGTTTCCCCTTTAGGAGAGCTAGTCACTCTCCTTGAAAAAGCCTTTCTATCGCAATGATAGAAAGGCTTTAACCTTAGAACTGATAGCTCTCTGGTACGACGACGATACCGTTCTCTGAGATATGGAACCGCTTAGCGTCCTCTGCTGGATTGAGCCCGATTTCTGTGTATGGAGGTAACTTAACGTGCTTATCGATAATGCAGTTAACCAACTTGCAGCCTTCACCGACTTCGACCCCGCCAAAGATAATGCTATCCACTATGGTGGCGCTATCGTTAATCTGCACATTGGATGAAATGATCGAGTGTTGCACTGAGCCACCGGAGTTAATGACACCGCTAGCTATCATTGAATTGATGAAGATCCCTTCGTTGCCTGTTGCAGACGATACAGTGCGCGCTGGAGGAAGTTGCGGTTCATAGGTACGAATCCCCCAGTTCGGTTGATAAAGGTTCATCGGTGGAATGGGTTCCAGCAGGTCCATATTGGCCTGATAGAATGAATCGATCGTTCCCACGTCTCGCCAGTAGCAATCGCGATCGACACGGCCACGGTCAGAGCAGAAATTGTAGGCATAAACTCGCTGTTCGTCGATCAGTTTAGGGATGATGTCGTTGCCAAAATCGTGGGATGATTGTGAGTTGCTTGCATCGTCACGCAGTATTTTCTGCAAGGTTTCCATTTCGAAAATATAAATCCCCATCGAAGCCAAGCTAGTGTCGTCACTCCCAGGCATAGGCTCTGGGTTAGCGGGTTTTTCGGTAAAGGTACTGACACGCTGATTGCTATCCACTGAAAGCACGCCAAAGGATGAAGCATCTTTGCGCGGTACTGCCATCGAAGCAATGGTCAGGTTAGCGTTGGTTTCAATGTGCGCTTTGAGCATCTCCGCATAATCCATGCGATAGATGTGATCGCCTGATAGAACAATCACGTGTTTAGCATCACTTCGCTCAAGTAGCCATAAGTTGTGGTAAATAGCATCAGCGGTGCCTTCATACCATTTGCCACCACCACGCATTTGCGGTGGTACGACAGTAACAAATTCACCTAATTCTGGGTTGAAAATAGACCATCCATCTCGCAAGTGTTTTTGTAATGAGTGCGATTTGTACTGGGTAAGAACGAGAATTTGACGAAGGCCTGAGTGAAGACAGTTGGTAAGGGTAAAATCGATAATGCGATATTTGCCCCCAAATGGTACAGCGGGTTTGGCACGATCATCGGTTAGGGGGCTTAATCGTGAACCCATACCACCGGCGAGGATCACGGTGAGAACGTCTTGCATTGGAATCTCCATATAGCGCGTGGGGAATACGTAGGTATTAAGCTTAGTTCAAGAAATGAGCCAACTACAAAACGACGTACTATTAAGGGCTTAGCGCAGTAGGAGAGGGAATCTGATTTGTTTTGGTGCGCCTTAGAGTGCAGACGCACCAAAATCAGGCAATAGTATCGGCTTCGATTACAGAAAGTGTTGAGACCTGATTGCGACCGCCTGACTTGGACTCATACAGTGCAATGTCCGCACGTTTATAGGTCTCTTCCGGTGAGCCAGACATCTCGGTTAATCCGGCGCTGACGGTAATATTCAGTTTGCTCTCCAGATTGATGGCGATACGAATCCGATTGAGAACAGTCTCTGCTTCTCGTAATTCGGTGTGCGGCATGATGATCGCAAACTCTTCGCCGCCTATTCGGGCAACCAAATCGGTCTCGCGGAGGTGGTATTTGAGTGAACGAGTAACCTCTTTGATCACTTCATCACCTTTGTCATGTCCGTACTTATCATTGATGCGCTTAAAGTGGTCAATATCAATGAGACCGAGTGTGGTGGTTTCGTGTTTGCGGTAACGGCGCACTCGTGAGGCTTGAGCTTGCATCTCTGAATCAAACTTGCGGCGATTCCACAGTGACGTGAGCGGATCTTTTTCACTCAACTCGCGAAGGCGATCCTCGAGCTCTTTACGATGTGAAATATCAACAAACGATGCAACATAAAACTGTATGGTTCCGCGGCTGTCTTTCACCGTTTGGATTCTTAGAATCTCGGTAATCAGCGAGCCATCGCGTCGTTTGTTGATCACTTCACCTTCCCATAAACCTTGCTCTTCAAGCACCTTCCACATTTTCATATAGAATTCTTGCTGGTGGCGACCCGAAGCAAAGACCGAAGGTGGCTTACCTTTGACATCCTCAAGGGTATAACCACTGACTCGAGTGAACTCACTATTCACTTGAATGATACGGTTATTGCGATCGGTAATCACCACCGCTGACATGCCATTCATTGCCGCACGAGCGATTTTACTGTCGAGGCTATTCTTAACGTGGTTATGGTTCCAGGCAACAAAGGTAAAAGTGAGCAGGAATAAGATAATGAAAATAAAGCTGGCCTGAATATAGAGATCACGACTCTCTAAATCAGTGAAGGCTTGCGCTGTGCCAAAATCGGTTGCGATAAAAAAGGTAAGCGTATCAATGTTATCGATATTGTCGAATGTGGCGGTGGTGTATGACACCCACTGGTTATCACTGCGAAAAGTGCCAGACTCTTGCTGCTGTATCATTTGCCACAGCAAAGGGTATTGATAGGCAATGTTATGCTTTTCGTTCGCGGCGACTAGATGTCCCATGATCCCCTGATCATTCGGAGACATAATATAGTAGCCATCTTTGTTGACGATATTGGGCAGGTAATCGCTGTTGCGCTTGTACGCTAGGCCCCGGTAAATCCTTTTCAAGTCAAGGTTGGCAATAAAATAACCGAGTCTTTGACCATTGAGCGCAATCGGATAGATGACCCGGTAGGCTGGTGTCAGTGGCGTCGTAATTTCTCCATGTTCGGACTCAAGGTCGATACCAAATTCACCCACTTCAGTATTGGTTAGGGTTTGAGCAAACTTAAAGTAGTTGCGGTCACCTTTATACTGTAATCGTTCGGGTTCAACGATTTCAGCAAACCCTTCTTTGCTGTTGATTCGCACCATCTCCATGCCTTGAGCATCGATAAATCTAAGGTGAGAGTAGTAACCTTGGGTACGAACAATCAGCATCCAAAAATCTTGCAAGGCATCAATGTTCTCTCTGGTCGGCTCAGACAGAGCTTTGTTGAGCATGCCATTGTTAGAGAGATAGTTTAGTGATGTCGATACCTTGGACAAGGAAGCTTGTAGTTCTGCTTTAGCATATTCAAGTTTGTTGCGGTTTAGCCGCTCGACATATTGCTCCGTTTTTGTCTCAAGCTGACCAAACTGAGAATAGAAATATAGGAAGGGAACAAACGCCAGCGCTGAAAAGACAACGAGGAATTGAACAATTAGTTTTGAACTGCGTTTCTTCATTATTAGGTCTTCGACATCCTTGGAGACAATTTCTCGGCCAATATAACGGAACATAGGGTCCTTTGCAGTGAGCATGGTTGAATATTGTGGCCTTAAGCAACTGATTTTATTTAATGAAGGCGTGATGATAAACCAATAAATAAAAAAAGCACCTTCGATGTGAAGGTGCTTGAGCCAATCATCGGGGGGAGGTGGCTAATTAAGCGGTTGCGGCTGCTTGTTTTGAATCCGCTTTGCTTTTAAGTAGCGCGTAACCAAATCCGGTCAATGCCGTACCCGCAGCAATCGCCACTAAGTACATAACGACAGGAGTAATCGCATTCGGAATAAGCAGTACGAATAGACCACCATGAGGTGCCATCAACTTAGCGCCAAACAGCATTGATAGAGCACCCGTTAGCGCACCACCAGCCATACATGCAGGGATCACACGCATTGGATCCTTAGCGGCAAATGGGATAGCGCCTTCTGAAATAAAGCACAAGCCAAGAACGAATGACGCTTTGCCCGCTTCGCGCTCACTTTGATCGAACTTGTTTTTAGCAATGAAGGTTGCCAGTCCCATTCCTAGTGCTGGCACCATACCTGCAGCCATGATCGCGGCCATTGGCGCATAGGTTTGAGACGCAAGCAGGCCAACACCAAATGCATAGGCGGCTTTGTTAACTGGGCCACCAAGGTCAAAACACATCATCGCGCCCAGTAACACACCAAGTAGAATTGCACTGTCTGAACCCATGTTGTTTAGGAATTCAGTTAAACCGCTCATGATTCCAGACACCGGTCCACCGACCACATAGATCATCACTAGTCCTGTAAACAGGGTGGCAACAAATGGAATGATCAAAATCGGTTTTAGCGCTTCCATTGACTGAGGTAGAGAAACCTTCTCCGCGAGCAGTTTGGCTGCGTAACCGGCGATAAAACCGGCGGCGATACCACCAAGGAAACCTGCGCCTGTTGAGCTTGCCAACATGCCACCGACTAAGCCCGGAGCTAAACCAGGGCGGTCAGCAATCGAAAATGCGATGTAACCCGCCAGAACCGGTATCATCAACGCAAACGCGGAACCACCACCTATGGTCATCAGTGCAGCAGCAAGAGTGCCTTCCTCTTTAAACGCCTCGATACCAAACACAAACGATAGGGCAATAATTAGACCACCAGCCACGACGACAGGTAACATGTGAGATACGCCAGTCATAAGATGCTTATACGCGCCTTTCTTTTCGTCGCTTGGTGCTGAACTCGTATTGCCAGTATGTTGGTACACCGATGCGAGTTCAAAGGCGTTGTCCATCTCTTGTGCAGTTTTCTTGAGTGCAGGTCCTGTTTTGGTGCGATACATGTTTTTGCCATGAAAGCGCTCAAGTGGTACTTCGATATCTGCAGCAATGATGACTAAATCTGCTTCGGCGATATCTTGATCGGTGAGCTGATTCTTTGCCCCGACAGAGCCACGGGTCTCAACCTTGATTTGATGGCCGCGTCGCTTACCTTCTTCCTCTAGTGCTTCCGCTGCCATAAAGGTATGTGCCACACCGGTTGGACACGCGGTGATGGCGACTATCTTTTTAGTCTCACCACTCGTTGCAGGTGCCTGCACTTGTGTTGCTTGCTCAAGCACCACAGCTTGTTGAACCGCTTGTTGCAAGAAGCCATTCGGGTCTGAGACTAAATCGTTAATTTTTGCTTGATAGACCTTTTTGCCGACAAATCGCGTCGTGTCGACCTGGCTGTTGGCAGCGATAACAATCGCTTCAGCGTGATCTATTTGCTCTTGAGTAAGGTTGTTGGACTCAACCACGGATGATTGACATTCAATCACGGCATTCCAACCAAGCGAAGCAGCCGCTTTTTCAAGCAGACCGGCAGCTAGGATACTGTTCGCCACACCACTTGGGCAGGCAGTGACAATCGCTATATTCATATTGGTAACCCTTTGTCCTTTAGTTTCCGTTATCATTTTTTGCAGGTTCAAGTTGTATAACTTGAGTTTCAAGCGTGAGTCTTTCCAGCTCTTGTTGACTGCTTACCCCCACACCCACCTGGCTCACTGCAAGCGCAGAAAGCGCAGTCGCAAGCCTAAGCAATTCATTTTTTTGTAGATTCTGCATATGGCCCCAGCACAACCCAGCGACTAGGGTATCGCCCGCGCCGACTGTGCTAACTACGTTCATACGAGGCGGTTGAGCGCGCAGCCATTCACCTTGGTTAAACCACATCACGCCTTCTGCACCCATCGAAACGACGATGTTCTCTATACCTGACTGACCTAGCTGCTGGGCTGCCTGTTGGCATTGTTCTGGTGTCGAAAGAGTTTGCCCAAGCAGATCACCGAGCTCTTCGTCGTTGGGTTTGATAAGCCAAGGCTTAGCTTCAATACCAACACGCAGCGCCTCTTTACTGCTATCAAACAACACTTTTTTTCCTAATTGCCGCAGGTGAGCAATCCAGTTGGCGTATTGCTGTGGAGAGACACCTTGCGGTAGGCTGCCAGCAAACACGAAGTAATCGTGTGATTGAGCCAGTCGATTGAGCGTTGCTTCGAATTCAGTGATGGCTGTTTGATTGACCTGCACGCCGGGAAAATTAATGTCGGTGACTTCGCCATTAGATTCGACCAGTTTGACATTAATCCGCGTCGCGCCATCTACTTCAACAAACTCATTTGTGGCATCAATCTGTTCAAACAGCTGGTGGAACAGTTCTGGATTGTCTTTGCCCAAAAAGCCCGTGACCGTGACCTCTGCGCCCAAATCTGAGAGTACTTTGGCCACATTGACGCCTTTGCCCGCGGCATGTAAGTCGCTTTGTTTTACCAAGCTGACACTGCCAAGCTTAATCGTGTCTAAACTCCCGGTGAGATCGAGCGCTGGATTAAGGGTGACAGTGACGACACGTTTGGTGGTTAACTTGTCCATACTGCCTCCTTAACTTTCACCGAGGCCTGCATTAATCGCATTCCCAATCGACTCAAGAGCATCAGCAGCATCGTGTCCTTGCGCGGTAAATTGCAGTTGGTGCCCATGCTTAACGCCTAACGCGATCACTTTCATTAAGCTTTTAGCGTTCACCGATTTGCCATCACCGTCCAAATTAGTAACCTGAATACTTGACTCAAACTTTTTCGCCTCTGCAACGAGCATTGCACCAGGGCGTGCATGCAATCCATGGGCATTTTTGATCTTGAACACCGCGGTATTATCCGAGGCAACGGGTTCAACGACTGACGCTGAACGTCCAGTAAGAAGCCCAATTAGCTGTTCTGCGGAGGTGTCAAACAGTGTGTGTTGCTGCTGTTGATAAACCAGATCAGTAATGCGTTTCAGTGTATCGAGGTGGGCGTTGTTACAAGCTGAGAAAGCAATCAAAGCACGCACTTTACTGCCCTGATACTCGCAATCGTTAGCAGTGAAAACAAAGGAGAGACCTGTGCGATGCACGTTTTGTTCACTGCCAACTAGCCAGAGACCTTGACCTAAATGTGTCGGCTCTTTGGTCACTAGGTCGGCAACAAAACCGCTGTCTGCGCAACCGGTATTTTTAAGTAAGCCACCGGCTACTGCTGCCATTTGCACCATGTCACTGGCAGGGAAGTTGAGTTGAATCAACGCAGGGTCAAAGTCGATATCAAACTGAACGTCGCCATTGAGTAGAGCGACGATTTGCGCTTCAGTTGCCGCTTCACGTATACGCTGCTCAACCCCTTCAGCACCAAGCACTTTAGTTAGCTGCTTCAAAATGCCGAGATGTTCATCGGATTTGGCTGCGATACCAATCGCAAGATACGCTGTTTGACCGTCACCCCAGTCAACACCTTGAGGAAAGTGGTGAATGGCGATGCCCGTTTGGTTTACTTGATCTCGGGTATCGGTCGTACCGTGCGGGATAGCGATACCATTACCAAGAAACGTCGAATTCTGTTGCTCACGGTTTAACATACCTTCGACATAACCGGGCTGAACCAACTGTTTAGAGGTTAAGCTCTGTGCAATATTTTTGATCGCATCGATCTTGTTGTCGGCCGATTGCGATAGGGTGATATCACCTTGATTAATTTTAAGCATGGTGCTCTCCAGCTTTAAGTATTCATGTACATTTGGCTCTCACTTTGAAAGCCCAGCTTTTGCTGCTTGATAGATGATTCAATATTTAAGACTTTTGCTGAATCGATTCAGCAAAAGTACAAAATTATTTGGATTCAGCGTGTTTATTGGCCTGTTTGCATGCTCTGCCAATAATAAGTGAGGAAAGTCGTTCAAACTTGGACAACAGGTGATTAATCTCACTATTTCGATTCTTGCTGAATCCTTTCAGCTTTTATACTGAATCGTTTCAGCGTATAATTCAACTCCGGCTTGGATCATTTGGTTTGTTCTATGATCCGGCGCACAGAATAAAGGTTGTACAAATGACTCTGGATGAAATTGCTAAACTTGCAGGCGTGTCGAAAACGACAGCAAGCTATGTGATCAATGGTAAAGCGCAAAAATATCGAATCAGTGAGAAAACACAGCGTAAAGTAATGGCGGTAGTGAACGAGCACAACTACCGTCCCGATTTGGCTGCAAGTACGTTACGAGTGGGTCAGAGTCGTTCGTTTGGCCTAGTGATTCCAGACTTAGAGAACACTAGTTATGCGCGCTTAGCAAAATTGCTTGAACAGAACTCTCGTTCGGCTGGTTATCAAATATTGATTGGCTGCTCAGACGATGAACCTGATACCGAAAAGCAGGTGGTACGAGCGTTGATCAGTCGCAAAGTAGATGCACTATTCGTCGCCAGCGTTATCCCCGAAGCCAGCGACTACTATCTCTATTTGCAAAACAAAGGAACACCCGTGGTGGCGCTCGACCGTCCGTTAGACGATGAGCATTTTTCTTGTGTGATCAGTGAAGATTTCAGTGGTGCTTTCGAGCTCACCAAGTCTGTGCTGAGCGCAAACGTGACTAGTGTAGGCCTAATTGGCGCACTTCCAGAGCTGAATATTTCCAAAGAGCGGGAGTTGGGGTTTAAGTCCGCTACGGCAAGTGCAGGGGTAGCAACCAAAGTGAGCTACGGCGAACACTTCAATCGCGCAGATGGTGAACAAGTGTTTGAACGTTGGTGCGAACAGGGCAGCATTCCCGATGCTATTGTAACGACTTCTTATACGCTGCTAGAGGGGATTTTGGATGTGCTAGTAAAGAAACCGCACTTGATGTCGCAGTTAAAACTTGCCACCTTTGGTGACAATCGACTACTCGACTTTCTGCCGAATAAAATCAATTCGCTACCTCAACAGTTTGAATTGATTGCGGATAGCGCGATGGAGTTGGCGCTGAATGCCGCAGCCAAGCGCTATAAACCAGGAATCGAATTTATTCCAAGAAAAATTATCGTTCGGAAATAGAAAAATCCCGCTCTTTAGCGGGATTACAAGGCTAGAGATTTAGTATTGAAAACGAACCGACATCGTCATTTGCGGGCCATATAAACCGTTGTTACGGGTTTCTGCAGAAAGAGAAAGTTGTTGTGTTGAATGAAAGCGTACACCAGCATGGAACACAGAAGAGTTTTCAAGACGACCTAAGCGGCCAGTTACTTCGACTTGGTCTGCTAACCAAATACGGCCGCCGATATTGACTTCGGCCATGGTTTCACTCTCGCCACCCGCATCTTTATTGAATTTTACTTGGTGAATTAATAGTTGCCCATAAACGTCTGCAAATTGGTTTATCGGGCCATTGAAGCCAATCCCACCAGCCAAGTCATAATCTTTGTCGAACTGAGTATCAGCACGGACGACAAAGTGAGAGTTTTCGGTAAAATAAGTACTGAACTCTGCGCCAAAAGTTTCCGGACCCATAGCGGTTCGGACTTCCAAATAGTTGTAGTTAAAGTTGTTCGCAAAAGCGTTCCCACTTAAACCTACAAGGGCTAGGGCACTGGTCAAGATGATCTTTTTCAAAGTGGTCTCCGACTGGCAACAAAAAATTGACTAAAAAAATGGCTTGCAATAAGCAAGCCAGATAATAACCTAATCTGAGTTTTAAATCAGGTAATTACAACACTTGAATGTGTTTAACTTCGATTTCTGGCTTACTACCGCCTTCATACTCTCCAAATAAACGTACTCGCATCTGGTTGTTGAGGGGGTGAGAGAGCTCGATATCATCTTCCAGCTCGACTTCGATCTCATCATTGCCATCAGAGAAAATGAAGGTGCCGTATCCAACTTGGTGTATCAGTACGCCTTCGACTGCCACATCTCGGTCGGTAAAAACGCTGGAATCTTGTAACAAAGTGGCCACATTACTTATGTCTACTGGGCCTGTATAATCAATCATTTGGGGAGCACATTTATCTTTAGCCATCACCAGTGCAGGGGCGAAAATTAAACTCAATGCGGTTGCTAGTACAATCTTTTTCATAGTGTATTCCTTATGTCAGCGGGTCTGTCTAATGGTGTCATTAGAGCAGGGCTTGATTGAACTACCACTGAGCACTGAGTTCATATTCAATTCATATTATTGAGAAATTTCGCAAAAAGTCGTTATTATGGCGTTTCTACTATCAAATAAGACATGTTAGATGTTAGCTACCAGTAAAGCGTTAATGGTCCAAGGAACGACATCGGATGCGGGTAAGAGCGTTCTGGTGGCAGGCTTGTGCCGGGTTTTGGCTAGACGGGGGGTGAGTGTTGCCCCATTTAAGCCGCAAAATATGGCGCTAAACAGCGCCGTTACCCCAGACGGAGGCGAAATAGGTCGTGCTCAAGCCGTGCAAGCTATGGCTTCCAATGTCACCGTCAGTGTGCACATGAACCCTGTATTGCTTAAGCCAAATAGCGACATGGCGGCACAAGTGATCTTTCAAGGTAAGGCGACGACCACAGTCGATGCCATTGGCTATCAAAGCTATAAACAGGTGGCCATGCCAATAGTGATGGATTCGTTCAATCGCTTAATGTCTGAGTACGAATGTATCTTAATCGAAGGGGCAGGGAGTCCGGCCGAAATCAACCTGCGCGAAAATGACATCGCGAATATGGGCTTTGCCGAGCAAGCTGATGTTCCAGTGATTATTGTCGCGGATATCGATCGTGGCGGTGTATTTGCCCATTTGTATGGCACCTTAGCTTTGCTGTCTGAGACAGAACAGCAACGGGTTAAAGGGTTTGTTATCAATCGCTTTCGCGGAGATATTGGGCTGCTTCAGTCTGGTTTAGATTGGTTAGAGCAAAAAACAGGTAAGCCCGTGATTGGGGTGTTGCCCTATTTGCACGGCTTTGACCTTGAGGCCGAAGATGCGATCAACGCACAACAGGTAACGGCTAACAAAACCAAGCTCACCGTTAAAGTCCCGGTATTTCCAAGAATCAGTAATCATACCGATTTCGATACACTTCGTTGTAATCCCGATATTAATTTAGTCTATGTCGGGCAAGGCGATAGCTTAGCCGGTGCCGATTTAATCATTTTGCCCGGCTCTAAATCTGTTCGCAGCGATCTCGATTACTTCCGTAGTCAAGGCTGGGACCAACAGTTACTGCGACATTTGCGCTACGGCGGGAAAGTGGTCGGTATCTGTGGGGGGTATCAAATGTTGGGCCACTGGATACACGATCCTTTAGGGATTGAAAGCATTGCAGGTTCTAGTCCTGGCTTAGGTTTGCTCAATATTGAAACCACATTGGCGAGTGATAAGCAACTGACAAATGTGACCGGCGAGCTAACCTTAAGTGAAACAACGGTCTCGGTTAGTGGCTATGAGATACACGCTGGGGTAACCCAAGTTGCGGGTTCGCAACCTGTGTTGCTTGATTCAAACAAAAAGGATGGGGCGATAAGCGATTGTAATCAAGTATTTGGTACCTATTTACATGGTATATTTGATAGCTCGAGCGCAGTCACTGCGCTTGCTAACTGGTGTGGTATCAGGCAGATTGCCGAAGTTAATCATCAGCATAACCAACAACAGGCAATTGATCGAATTGCCGACGCTATTGAACAGCATCTAGATTTAAACAAACTATGGCCACAATAACTCAAGTTCTTCTTCGTGTTGCTCTCAGAGCCAGCCTATTCACTGCGTTGTCACTGTTGTGTGTATCAGCAAGCGCAAGCGAAACATTGCGCGTCTACGCAGCATCATCGATGACTAACGCCGTGACCAGTCTGGTTGAAGAGTTCAAACAGCAATATCAGTTGGACATCGTGACGGTGTTTGGCGCAACATCGTCACTGGCGCGCCAAATTGAGCATGGCGCTCCTGCCGATATTTATATCGCCGCCAATACAAAGTGGGTCGACCACCTTGTACGTCGGCAAGTTCTGAAGAGTGACGCCGTCACTAATATTGCGTCAAATCAACTTGTCGTCGCGAGTAAGCAGCAAGGTTTGAAGCTCGATCTTTATCAGGTACAAGACTGGCTCACTATTTTATCTGATGGACAACGGTTGGCGATAGCTGAACCGAATGCGGTTCCTGCGGGCATTTATGCGCGGCAATCGCTGCAATCTTTAGGTGTATGGAATAGTGTCAATTCAAAATTGGCACCAACTAACAATGTTAGGGTTGCGCTCACTTTGATTGAGCGAGAAGAAGTACCCATTGGGATTGTGTATCAAACCGATGTACAACAAAGTCAAGAACTCAAGGTGGTTGCCGAGTTGCCCGATCAAAGTCACCAGCCGATTGTTTACCCTATGATTCGCTTGACCGATCGCTCTGCGAGTGTTCTGTTCGCTGACTTTGTTACTGGTGTTCAAGGCCAAGCAATACTGGCGCAGTATGGATTCTTGCCAGCTAAGGAGCCAAGGTAATGCTTTCTGAGTACGAGTATCAAGCCTTAGCTTTAAGCGTCAAAGTCGCAGCCTATGCTTTAGTTTGGCTGATCCCTATTGGTGTGGGGCTAGCGTGGATTCTCGCGCGCAAACAGTTTTTCGCAAAGAATGTACTGGATAGTTTGGTGCATCTCCCTTTAGTGCTACCGCCAGTGGTAATTGGTTACCTGCTGCTTATCTCGATGGGCCGTCAGGGATGGATTGGTGCATGGCTATATCAACACTTTGGGGTAGTGTTCTCGTTCAGTTGGAAAGGTGCAGTACTAGCCTGCATTGTGGTTGCGTTACCTTTGATGGTTCGCTCCATTCGATTAAGCCTTGAGAATGTAGATACCCAACTAGAGCAAGCCGCCGCCACCTTAGGAGCCTCGCCGCTCAAAGTTTTTTTTACCATCACCTTACCGTTAACTCTACCTGGAATCATTACCGGAAGTATGCTTTCCTTCGCTAGAAGTCTTGGTGAATTTGGTGCAACCATCAGTTTTGTTTCCAATATTCCTGGTGAAACTCAAACCATTCCATTAGCTATGTACAACTTTATCGAAACGCCAGGCGCTGAAGCTCAAGCGATGCGTTTATGCGTGATTTCGATAGTGATCGCGTTGGGCTCATTAATGGCATCAGAATGGCTTGCTCGGGCGAGTGCCAAACGACTAGGAGCCGGCAATGAGTAATCTTATTGTTCAATATCATCAGCGTTTGGGTTGCATGAATTTTGATATCGATCTTAGCCTGCCTGCACACGGAATTACCGCCATTTTTGGTCGCTCAGGGGCGGGTAAGTCCTCTTTGATTAACGCCATCGCGGGATTGACCACGCCTAGCAAGGGGGTGATCAAAGTCGGCGAGCAGGTACTCTATGATTCTGATCGAAAGATAGATGTGCCAACTCATCGAAGAGAGATTGGTTATGTCTTTCAAAATGCCCGACTGTTTCCCCATTATAAAGTGAAGAAAAATCTACTGTATGGTGTCAAACAGCTTGATGAGCATCATTTCGAGCAGATAGTTGAGTTGCTCGCGCTTAAACCATTGCTTCAACGTTATCCCAACCAACTCTCTGGAGGCGAAAAGCAGCGTGTTGCCATCGGTCGCGCTCTGTTGTCAAAGCCACGCCTATTACTCATGGATGAGCCACTCGCATCGTTGGACCTACCAAGAAAACGTGAAGTGTTACCTTTTTTAGAGCAACTGGCTAGATGTGTACAAATCCCAATTCTCTACGTCTCTCATAGCTTGAATGAAGTGCTTCGTCTCGCCAATCAGTTAGTGATTCTCGACTCAGGTCGAGTGTTAACTGCAGGCCCCATAGAGCAGGTGTGGGCCTCTCAAGCCATGAAACCTTGGCAAGGTTTTTCAGAGCAAAGTTCGTTGTTTGAGGCGAGGTTGGTTGGACACAATGAGGCGTACGCCTTGTCGCAAGTTGAACTCGCTCCGCTGGTGTCTTTGTGGGTACAAAAAATTGATGGTGAGATTGGACAATCTGTTCGTTTGCAAGTGAGAGCGAACGATGTGTCTGTGGCGCTTGATAGCCCGAAGCGTACATCAATACGCAATGTGCTTCCCGGTACAATTTGTGATTTAGCGTTACATACCCACGGGCAGGACCGACAAAGCATCGAAGTAAAAATCGAGTTGGCTGCTAATTGCTATCTCAATGCGACAATTACAGCATGGGCACGTGACGAGTTAAAGCTTGAGAAAGGGATGCCAGTGTTTGCCCAAATTAAGGGGGTCAGTGTGACTCAGCGAGATATGGTGGTGAACTGATGCGAGTAAATACAAATAAAAACGCCGCAATTGCGGCGTTTGATATATTACTTAGCGAATACGTCAGTGAAATCGCGTTTTAGAATAGGATCGCGACGCGCTTTTTTAATCTGCTTAACCATGTCTTTCACGCAGTTATGCAGCACTTGATCGAGTAACTGTGCTCGATACTCGTCTTTGTCTTGATCTGACATCTCTTTAGGTAAGTCTAGGCTAGGGAACTCTTCCATTACATTCAGCCCTGCGAATGCCTGACTAACAGAAATGAGCGCGTGAAACTGCTCAAAGTTATCCAACACGTTTTGTGCACTGTTAGGTAACTCATTCCAAGCTTCGCGAACCGCTTCTTCAGACACCTCGTGGATCGAGGTCACCATGTAGTGCATTGCTTCTGGAACTTCATCAAACTCAATTACCTGGCGAAGCTCTGCTGAAACCTCTGCTAAGTCGACTTTCGGTTGCTCTGCTGGATTAACATCAGACATGTCATAATTCTCTTAAAATGTGTATGTATCGGCGCTATCGTAAAAAAAAAGCGGTAAAAGTCAACCATCGTTGGATGATTAGCAAGAGGTAGAGTATGCTTTCCAATAGTGCTAGTGTCGATTTTTGTTTTTGAAAATCAATTTACTAGCTACTGTTACCTTTGGCATTCTCTTAAGTGTAGGGTAGTAATTGCGTGGAAGTGACCGGTTCATCAATGAAAATTTTACTGGTTGACGACGTTCAAATGGAGCGTATTCAACTAGCCATCAGACTTAAACAGCTCGGTCATTCGGTCGAGATGGCGGAGTCGGGTTTAAAGGCATTAGAGCTGTACCCAGAGTTCGAGCCAGATTTGATTTTGCTTGATGTCACCATGCCTGACATGGATGGCTTTGAGGTCTCACGCAAAATTCGCTCTCGCTTTCCTGACTGGGTGCCGATCATCTTTTTAAGCGGTCACGATGAACCCAGCATGATCGCAACCGCAATTGAGGCAGGTGGCGACGATTATTTGATTAAGCCGGTTGATAAGTTGGTTCTCAACTCTAAGCTTGTTGCGATGCAGCGAATCGCCTTTATGCGTCGTGAACTAAAACAAAAGTCTGCAGAACTCGCCAGAGTTAACGCTGAGCTAGAAAAACTGGCTCAAGAAGATGGGCTAACTAAGGTGAAGAACCGTCGATATGTTGATGAAAAGCTTCAAGAAATGATCGCTTTGCATGGTCGACACCAATTGCCGCTCAGCATTATCTTGCTCGATGTTGATCGTTTTAAGCTCTACAACGACAATTACGGGCATCTGGAAGGTGACAAATGCCTAATCAGTATTGCGAAGTGTTTAAGTCAGCTGTTTGTCCGAAGTGGTGAAGTGGTCGGGCGTTACGGCGGCGAAGAGTTTGTTGTTTTGCTTGGTCATACCGATAACGACAAAGCGATTCAAGATGCGCAGCGGATTAAGTCGGCTCTTGCTGAAGCGGCACTACCACATCAGTACAGTGATGTCTCGCAAGTGGTGACGGTGTCACAGGGTGTATTGACAGTACAGCCGACAGGCCATGAAAACATTGGCTCGCTTTATAAACAAGTGGACGAACGTCTGTATAGAGCCAAGGCAAACGGCAGAAATCAGTTCGTCGATCAAGTGTAAAGCAGTTGCATAAAGTGCATTCATTTAAATAAACTCAACTTGTTGAATCGCTATTAACCAGGTTGATCCTATCAATGCTCAACACAAAAAAAGCCCCGATAGCGGTGGCAGTTTTGCTCGTCTCCGCACCATCACTCGGACTCGCTAATGGTTATCCAGTATTGCAAAAGTACATGGAGCAATCATTCGCTGCGTCTTTGCTTTTGACTGACAGCGATGTATTTACGGTGGGTATTAAGGACTTCGACCCGAATGAATGGTTCAATCTCAGTAATGATGATATCGGTTCAGAGCAATCTCTCTCTTTACGTCAGCAAATTGCTGTGACTACCGTACCTCTGACTTTCGATTTAGATGAGCGAGCCGATCATCAATTGTTTACCCGCTTTTCAATATTTGCATCGACGCGCGATTACCAGATCAGGCGTCAAGATAGAGAGGATTATCAAGAAGAGTATATTCTCGGGGGACTCATTGCCTATCGCTATAATATGAAGTTAGACGAAAAATGGACACTCACTCCGGGCATCGGTGTCCATCTGCAGTACTACTCAAATGAGCACGATTATAAAAGTGATTTTTCAAGCGACTATATCAAGCCGTTTCTCGATGATGTGCTGTTCAACACCGATGCATGGGCAGTGACAGCGAACCCACATTTAAAGCTCAAATACCATCACGATACCCAATGGGGAAGCTGGAATTTCACTTCGTCAGTTAATTATCTGTATGGCTATGGATTTGGCCAAGCAAACTACGGAGACGTAGGTAAGCCGGAAGGGTGGTATATGGCTAACGGAGTCAACCTATATTATGACCTCACACAAATCGAACGGTCGATTCAAACCGTGTATACCAGCCTGCGACGAATAGACGTCGGTGCTGATATTAGAAATCCGATTGGCACCAGCCATTACTACGAGGGCTCGCTAGGTTGGTTAATGACGCCACCTTTCAAATCGGATTGGATAGACAACGTCGGCATCGGGTTAAGCCTTAACTATGGCAGCAGTTTAAAGGGTGGGAGCATCGTGCTGTTTTTTAATCAGACGGATTAATTTACGCCAAGCAGACTCGATTTCGTCCGGCTTTTTTGGCTTGGTAAAGCGCGCCATCCGCCATTTTTAATATTTCTGATACTTTGTTAGAGTCGCTGCTATCGGCGACACCAATACTGATGGTAATAGTGACGCTGTCACTCTTGTTTTTGCTTCCACGCGTCTTGCTACCTTGTTTATCATCTTTCGGCCGCTTTTGTTGGTCGCGAATGATCATTTCGTAGCTCTCTATCGATTGTCTGAGATGTTCTAGGTGCTCATGCGCTTGCTCGGCATATTTCCCTTTAAATAAAACGGTAAACTCCTCTCCACCGTATCGATAGACCTTAGCTTTACCGCCAACTTGCTTGAGCTTAGCTGCGACTAATTTTAAAACATCATCGCCCGTATCATGACCATAGGTATCGTTAAAAGATTTAAAGTGATCGATATCGAGCATAGCGATGGTATAGCGCCTTCCCAAGTGACGCATGTCAGACTCGAGCGCGAGCCGCCCAGGGATTTCAGTTAACGTGTCCATAAAAGCCAACTCATAGCTGGCTGATAACAACTGAACTAACAACAAAATTCCCGCTAGTGAAAATAGCGTGCTTGAGATGTAAGTCGTATCGAAGAAGATGAAGGTTGTGGATGATAATAATACCGCTGTATATACTACAGCATCTATTATTCGATTTTGACTAGATACACAAATGGCCAGCAATAACACCATGGAAAAAGTGTATAGTACAAGAATAAATGGGAGCTTAGAGACTTGAGGAATCACATAAAGAAACGTCTCGTTAATGTTTTCAAACCCACCCTCATAGAAGTAGGCGAGCGTGACATAAGACCAGCCGACAAACATTGCCAAGATCAAGCAATAGAGTGCAAACCCGCGCGACAACAAATTCGCGTTTTTAAAGCTATAAACGAGGATCAAAGCAACAGGTAGCAATCCTGCGAGTAAAGAAAGTTCGAGTATAGTGGTGCCAGAAGATAACGGGCTTTGCAGTCGAGTCTGAATGATCCAATACGCTAGCATCATCGCACATGCGATCATGGAGATACGGCTTTGCTTAAACACATGGCCCAAGAGGACGGCGACAGATAGTAACACCAAAGGTAGGTTAGTGAGTATGTCGAGGTTGGCTCGTGTTAACTGAATGACATTGTCGATACCTAGCGCTACAAACGTCATAAGAAGTAGGGGTAGCGATAAGCGAAACCAATTTGTGGTCACGAGCGAAAACGACATTTAACCTAGCCTAGAAACAAATAGATTGATTGATAGCTCGTTAAGAATACTTTTATTTGATGAATTTCCAAGCTTTTTACTAAACTTAAGAGTGAAAATTGCCAAGATGGGTAGTTAACGTGCAAAAATGGCCGAAACCGTATTCGGTGTTGTGCCATTGGTTGCTAGAGTAAACACAATCAATAGTGGCGAACCGATGAAACTGTATAATACAAGTCACTAAGGGAGCTGGTGAGCATGCAGATAAGCGTAGACGTACACAACTACATGGAAACCTTGGTTGGCCAAGAGTTGGCTAAGCCTGAATACACTGACAACTTCGACAATGAACAATTGGCTGATCTCGCCTGCTTGGCACTCAGTCAATTAAGACCAGTTTACATCCGTTATGATATTGATTTTCTTTCTGCGCTGCCAGAAGAGCGATTGGTCACGCTAAAGGAATACGCAGTCACCGCTATAGAGGCGGCTAAAACAATGATCATTGACGATCGTCGCAAAAACCGCAAAGATGATGTGCCCGTCGTGTTTAGCCGACAGGCTTTCGATGACGACGTTGAACTAGAATGGTTCGAGAGACCTATTTTGCAGAAAACTAAATAAATACTAGGAGTTGTGTGTGGGACTTTTTTCTCGCTTATTTGGTGGCTCTAAGACAGAAGTGTCGCCACCCGTCGAGCCCGTTGAGTATAAAGGATATTTGATTTACCAAGAAGCGTTAGCGGAAGGCGGGCAATTTCGAATCGCGGGACGGATTACCAAGCAATTTGGCGATGAAACCAAGAGTCACCGTTTTATTCGATCCGATGTACTCGCCACCGAAAGCGACGCTAACGAATTCATGCTTAAAAAAGCGCAAATGTTTATTGACCAAATGGGTGATAACATTTTTCAATAGATCCGGTCCAAATTGACAAACATCATAATTTTGAGAGCCATTAGCCGCTATGCTGATGGCTCTTTTTTATTTTGCACGCAACATAATCACTTGTTTTTTCGCAAATTTATCTATACTGGTTAGACCTCTGTTCATTGAAAAGAGTGTTGTTAGGTAACTAGATGGAAAGCACAATAATCGATTACCAAAGGTTATATGTAATGATATTTTGTGTTTTTGTTACAAAATGCTTGAAGTATCGGAATACGTTGGATAAAAACAGAACAATCATTGTTGCCAATAGTCAAGGAATAGCTAATGCAAATTGGTGTGCCAAAAGAAATACTTGCGGGCGAAACGCGAGTGGCTGCATCGCCAAAGTCGGTTGAGCAGTTATTAAAATTAGGCTTCGAGGTCAATATCGAGACCGGAGCGGGAGAGTTAGCGAGTTTTGATGACGCTGCCTTTACCGCCGCTGGTGCAAATATTGTCAGCGCTGAAGAAGTCTGGAATTCAGATCTTATCCTCAAGGTGAATGCGCCTTTATCAGATGACCAAAACGATGAGATTGCCTTATTAAAAGATGGGGCAAGCTTAATTAGTTTTATTTGGCCTGCACAAAACCCTGAGTTGATGGAAAAACTTTCGAGTAAAAATATCAACGTTATGGCAATGGACGCAGTGCCGCGTATCTCGCGTGCGCAAGCGCTAGACGCCCTTTCATCGATGGCCAACATTGCGGGCTATCGCGCTGTTGTTGAAGCCGCGCATGAATTTGGTCGCTTCTTTACCGGACAAATCACCGCAGCGGGTAAGGTTCCACCGGCTAAAGTGCTTGTCGCGGGGGCCGGTGTTGCCGGTCTTGCGGCCATCGGTGCCGCTGGTAGCTTGGGTGCGATTGTTCGAGCATTCGACGTACGACCAGAAGTCAAAGAGCAAGTCCAATCTATGGGTGCAGAGTTCTTAGAAGTTGACTTCAAAGAAGAGTCTGGTTCTGGTGACGGCTACGCCAAAGAAATGTCGGATGAGTTTAACAAAAAAGCAGCTGAGCTATACGCAGAGCAAGCGAAAGACGTTGATATCATCATTACCACTGCCCTTATCCCAGGGCGTCCTGCTCCAAAGCTTATTACCAAAGAAATGGTTGATAGCATGAAAGCGGGTAGTGTTATTGTTGACTTGGCGGCAGCAAATGGGGGCAACTGCGAATACACAGTAGCCGACAAAGTCATAACCACTGACAATGGCGTTAAGATTGTAGGTTACACTGACATGGTCGGTCGTTTGCCAACCCAATCTTCTCAGCTATACGCAACCAATATCGTTAACCTTCTCAAGCTGTTGGCAAAAGAGAAAGACGGCAACATTAACATTGATTTCGAAGATGTTGTTCTACGTGGGGTAACAGTAATCAAAGAGGGCGAAATTACTTGGCCTGCACCACCAATTCAAGTTTCAGCCCAGCCTGAGCAAAAGCCAGCACAGCCAAAAGCGAAACCAGAACCTAAAGCTGAAGAACCAACGTCACCTATGAAGAAAATTGCTGGTTTAGCGGCGGGTGTCGGTGCATTTGCTTGGGTAGCATCCGTTGCCCCAGCGGCATTCCTTTCTCACTTTACTGTGTTTGTTCTTGCTTGTGTGGTGGGTTATTACGTTGTTTGGAATGTGACCCATGCACTTCATACTCCGCTAATGTCTGTTACCAACGCGATCTCGGGCATTATTGTTGTTGGTGCTTTGCTGCAAATCGGGCAGGGAAATGGTGTTGTTTCCTTCTTAGCCTTTATTGCCGTGTTAATAGCGAGTATCAATATTTTCGGTGGTTTCACCGTGACCAAGCGTATGCTTGAAATGTTCCGTAAAGATTAAGGAGTAACAGGGAATGTCTGCAGGATTAGTACAAGCCGCATATATTGTTGCTGCTTTATTCTTCATTATGAGCTTGGCAGGTTTGTCCAAGCAAGAGTCGGCTAGGTCAGGTAACTACTATGGCATCGCCGGTATGACCATAGCGTTGATCGCAACGATCTTTGGTCCGGAATCGCAAGGTTTTGCGTGGATCATCATTGCCATGGTAATTGGTGGTGGTATCGGTATTCACTATGCGAAGAAAGTTGAAATGACCGAAATGCCTGAGCTGGTCGCTATTTTACACAGCTTCGTGGGTATGGCAGCCGTATTGGTTGGTTACAACAGTTACATTGATGCCCCTGAAGCCGCAACTCATGCTGAGCACGTTATTCACCTAGTAGAAGTATTCTTAGGTGTATTCATCGGTGCGGTTACCTTTACTGGTTCGGTGGTTGCCTTTGGTAAGCTACGCGGAATCATCTCTTCTTCACCACTGAATCTGCCACATAAGCACAAGATGAACTTAGCAGCGATTGTTGTATCAACATTATTGATGCTTCATTTTGTTAATGCTGACGGCAGTATGTTCGCATTGATAGTTATGACACTTATCGCGTTCGCATTCGGTTATCACCTAGTGGCATCGATTGGTGGTGCTGATATGCCTGTGGTTGTCTCTATGTTGAACTCATACTCAGGTTGGGCAGCAGCAGCAGCGGGTTTCATGCTCGCCAACGATCTATTGATTGTAACTGGTGCATTGGTTGGTTCATCGGGTGCGATTCTGTCCTATATCATGTGTAAAGCAATGAACCGTTCTTTCATCAGTGTTATTGCTGGTGGCTTTGGCCAAGAAGTTGTTATCTCTGGTGATGAAGAGCAGGGCGAGCACCGAGAAACGACAGCAGAAGATGTTGCCGAGATGCTAAAAAACTCTAAGTCAGTGATCATCACTCCGGGGTATGGTATGGCAGTCGCTCAAGCTCAATATCCGGTACATGAAATTACAGAGAAACTTCGTGCTCAAGGTGTTGAGGTGCGATTTGGTATTCACCCGGTTGCCGGTCGTCTACCTGGTCATATGAACGTATTGCTTGCAGAAGCTAAAGTACCATACGATATTGTTCTAGAAATGGACGAAATCAACGACGATTTCCCAGAGACAGATACAGTACTCGTAATTGGTGCGAACGATACGGTTAACCCTGCGGCGCTAGAAGATCCAAACAGCCCTATTGCAGGAATGCCGGTATTGGAAGTTTGGAACGCGCAAAACGTGATTGTGTTTAAGCGCTCAATGAACACAGGTTATGCTGGTGTGCAAAACCCGCTGTTCTTTAAAGAGAATACTCAGATGCTGTTTGGCGATGCGAAAGAGAGTGTTGATGCCATTTCACGTGCTCTTTAGTCAGTAATTCATCTATTAGGGAGCCAGCCTTTGCTGGCTTCTTTCTTTTCTATGCTTACATTTCTGACATTGATATCACATTTCAATTTTATATTTTTGTAATAATGATTTACTCTAAATCATAACTCTCTGATTTAATGAATTTTTGCATTGATTAAGACGATATTTACCACATTAGCATTGAGTTCGGCGCTTTTTAGTAGCCTTGTTTTTGCTGAAACACTTCCGGAACGCATTGATAAGTTTGTGGATCTTTTTGATCAGATTGACGCGACTGTCTCTTATGACATCCGAAGCTTGCAGTCAGACTATCCGACGCGCTTGCTGACGCCACAATCTATGTTGCCACAAACGTCGTCTTATCCACTAAAAGATGTGCAGCGCTTATACAATCTAGCGCAAAACTGTACTGGAAAACTGCCACTCAGCCCCTTGATTACCGAGCCACTCGTATTTACCAGAGCCATGTGTAAAGGCGGGAAGTTGAGTGACAAGTGGTTTGCCAGAAGTGCCTTGATTCACCCCGGCGGCGGCACCTATGCCAGTCGGTATGTTAGGGTTCATCCTGAGCGACTTGAACATTTACAGCAGTACATGCATATCAAAGAACGTTCATTGGCTCCCGAAAACACTCTTCTTGGGCGACTGCAAAGAATGAATGAGGACTCAATCATCGCGTTGATTTCTGGTTCCAGTATGTTCATAGAGAACAGTGAACTTTGGCTACGTAAAAATGACAACTATTTGCTGTATCCTGAATCACTTTGGCGGCAAAACCTCGAGCAAGCAGGGCTAATGTTCAACCTAAAGAGTGATGCGAATAGTTGCTTTGTCCAGCGGGGAAATTTGTGTTGGGATGTAGAGGATCATTCGGATCTGTTGCGAATGTCGATGATCGTCTTAGTTATTGCCAATATATTGTTGGTTATTGGTTGGTCTGCTTATCGATGGAACACTAAACGGCAAGAAATGAAAAGTCGTATGTTAGTGTTGCAGATTCTAACCCACGAGCTTAGAACACCGATTGCGAGCTTATCACTTACCGTGGAAGGGTTTAGGCGTGAGTTCGAAAAACTTCCCGAGTCGGTTTACGATGAATTTCGACGTTTGTGTGAAGACTCCAGGCGCTTGAGACAGTTAGCGGAAGCGAGCAAAGACTATTTGCAATCAGACAACAAGCCCCTCGCTGTAGATTGGGTACCGTCTGTTCAGGAGTGGCTTGAGTTTAAAGTTGAGGAAGAATTTGATGGCAACGTGGAGTTTGCCATCAATCAGGATGTTGCTGCTAAGTTGAACGTGTATTGGCTTGGAACCTGTATCGACAATTTGATCAGAAATGCCGTGAAATATGGCGTAGCACCGGTCGTTGTTGATGTTACAACAGCAAAGCATAAAATTACGGTTAAAGTGATGGACCAAGGAAAGCTGACGGCAAAAGATTGGCGTCAACTTCGCAAACCGTTCGTAAGTAAAAGTGGCCTAGGGCTTGGCTTAACCATAGTCGAGTCGATGGTCGGAAGGATGGGTGGTAAAATGTCCCTCGTTGGTCCACCAACAACGTTTATTTTGGAGATACCTTGTGAAACAGACACTGCTTCTCGTTGAAGACGATAAAAACTTAGCGGATGGGCTACTTGTCAGCCTAGAACAAGCGGGATACGAATGTTTCCATGCAGAAACCATCGCTGAGGTCGCGCAATATTGGGATAAATCTGATCTTGTTATCCTCGATCGGCAATTACCAGACGGTGATTCAGTTGAACAATTGATTGACTGGAAAAAGATCAAAGATGTCCCTGTCATATTGCTCACAGCTTTAGTTACAGTTAAAGACAAAGTTGTTGGATTAGACGCTGGTGCTAACGACTATTTGACTAAGCCATTTGCTGAGGCGGAGCTGTTTGCTCGGATTCGTGCACAGCTTCGTTCTCCCGAGGGGGAAGCGAATGACGATTCACGTGTTATCACTGAGCACTTGACGATAGACAAGTCGACTCGCGAAGTTTTCTATAAACAAGAATCCATAACCTTGACTCGAACTGAATTTGATCTTCTTTTGTTTCTAGCTAGCAACTTAGGTCGTGTGTTTACCCGTGATGAACTACTGGATCATGTCTGGGGTTATAATCACTTTCCGACAACCCGTACTGTAGACACTCACGTGTTACAACTACGCCAAAAGTTGCCTGGACTTGAGATTGAAACCTTACGCGGTGTCGGTTACAAAATGAAAGCATAATGGTTAGACGTTCACTGTTATTCGGCGCGCTGCTGGCCAGTGCGCCCTCACTTTCTGAGCCGGTGCCATGGTTTGAAACCAACTCACCCTTAATTCATGCACATAAAAACCTTCTCAATGGCGATCTTTCTGGGATGTTTAGTGCGCTGGTTGAAGTATGGCAATTAGAAGACAGTCAAACCATTAGACCACACCTCAATGAACTGTTTGTTCAGTCTTTAGAGGTAGATTGCGGAAAGAGCCTAGATAAAAAGCCTTTACCTGAATGGTTAAACGGTGTTGTGGTGCGCCGGACAGAGATCCAAAGTCCCGGCCGCGATGCATATCGAGCCATTGTTGAGGCCACATCGAGCAAAGATATTGTTGATATTCGCTTAACCAAGTGGGTATCAAAAGTTGTGTCTAGCGACAACACCTTCACGGTTGCCAATCCTAGTGTCAATAACGGCGTCAAAACATTTACTAAGCGTTATAATCTTAATAGCCGGGTGGATATGGGGCTATATCGGATTGATATAACCGCCGCCGATCAAACTACATGGAGTTCTTGGTTAGTTCTCGGAGAGCCGTTTTCATCGACAATGGTAAGATGGAACGCCAAAGCAGAGTGGGATGTCGAGAGAAACGCGCTACTCAACCCACATTGCCCGTTACCAAAATTAGATGTGTCGATTTACGATTACGTTGACGGCAATTACACTCAGGTTTGGAACGAGCAATACGAGTCAGATTACCCAACTTCAATTGAAAAAATTGCTATCGCCCCTGGACGATACGTACTGGCAGTTTCTGTTAACAGCCAACGTTGGCAAGGACCAATAATCGTCGAGCAGTCACAAATAATTAGTAAAACGTATGATGTTTCAGTAGAGGAATAATTAAAGATAATAGACAATAGGTCGATAGAAGCCTAAGGACACAAAAAGTTTATATCGCTATGGAAAATAAAATAAAACTTCTGGCATTGTCTGTCGCACTTTCAGCAACATCAGCATCCGCTGCGAACTACGCCATTGAGGCGCGAGGTGATGCTATGGGTGGGGTTGGTGTCGTATCAGCTAATTTTTTAACCGCTCCTTTTTACAACCCCGCTATTACCGCTATCTACCGTCGCAATGACGACGTCGGTATGATCACCCCAAGCTTCGGTCTTGCCTACAGCGATGAACATGAGATGGTTGATGGGTTAGATAAGGCGTCAGGTTTGATTGACTCTGCTATTAAAGACATCAATTCATTAGATCCTACCGAACTTCAGTCAACCCTTGACTCTCTTGAGGGAGATGTGGCTAAACTTGAACTCGGCGGTGTCGTAGCGTTTGCGATCCCCAATCGATACCTAGCGGCAAATTTTTTCGGAAAGGCTTACACTGAGTCTTTTGCACAAACTGATATCTATACTTCCACCAATACAGGCGATACTCGATATGATACTGCGATCAATGCAGAGCTCAGTGCTGTAAACGCTGTGTCAGTTGGTGTAACTGAGGTCGGCATCTCGTTGGCAAAATATCAAACTTTTCTTGGTCAGCACATTGCGTTTGGCATTAGTCCTAAACTTCAAAGGATATACACATATGTTTACTCAGCGAATCTAAATAGCTACGACATAAAAGATGTTCGAGACAATGGAACTGGCGAAACCATGTTCAATATGGATGCTGGTTTCTTATGGTTTTATGGTCCTCTAAGGGTTGGTTTAAGCGCAAGCAATTTAGTCAGCAGGGATATAAAAACCAAGTCCATCAACCAAACAATTGAATCACAAATAGATGTAAGACCTGTTAAAGAAAGTCGGACTTTAAATTTGGAGTATGCATACCAAATGCGGCCCCTATATACAGTTGGTGTAGGTTTGGTTGCTGACTACGCCACATTGAGTGTCGATTACGACTTAAACGAAGAAGAGCGCTACACCAACTTTAACGACAACACGCAAATGCTAAGAGTGGGTGGGGAAGTTGATATCTTGCGTCAGCTAAAATTACGAGCTGGCTGGAAACGTAATCTTGCTTATGATGACTTAGATGATACTGTTACTGCAGGTATTGGGCTGTCACCGCTGAATCTATTTCAATTAGATATAGGTGCCAGCTACACCAACGAAAATTCGATGGGTGCCTATATCAACTTCCTCACCAGTTACTGATCTCTACAAAGCTAGAAGGGTAGTTTTTACAGCCCATTCGTACTATAGTCGGCTCCCAATTGTTTAGGAGCCGTTCTATATGTTCGATGATTTACCGCCACTCACACATGAAGAGCAACTGCCGGGATCAAACGTGCGTCGTGTAGTTTAAAGGCGGCATATGAGTTAGATCAGGAGCCTCTGCCCAGGGTCGGACGCTTAACCGTTGTGCTCGATTGGGATGGGAACCCGGTGTGTATCGTTAGGTTAACCGAAGTGTCTTTCTGTCCGTTTAATATCGTACCTGAAGAGTTTGCGCACTTAGAAGGCGAAGGAGATGGCAGTTATCAATGGTGGTACAAGGCGCACCTCAAGTTTTTCAATGACTACGCCAAGTCGATTGGTAGGGAGTTTTCGCTAACTGACGAACTGGTACTAGAGCGGTTTGAAAAGGTTTATCCTGAAGATTAATACGTGACCTGGTAACGCAACGTGTTGGGATAGGCATCTAGCCAAAGTACGCGATCTATATCGCGAGACAAGGATTCGAGCGCAGATTCTACGTTCGCTTTGTATTCGCAGCACATCGCGTGTACCACAGTGTCATCGTTAATTTCTGAGTCATCGATTATTTGAAACTGTTTGTGGCTTTGTTGCGTTATTCGGACAGAAAACCAAACCGCCCGAAATTGAGTAATTATTAAACAACATACTGAGTTTCA
>JBCAXU010000010.1:0-58254 GCA_038533895.1 Pseudomonadota bacterium
GCGCCGAGGTTAAGTTTGTCTGGGCGGAAGGTGGCTTCAAGTGCTTGACTGACCGCTTGCGATTCAAGCAAAAACTGCTGTTGCTCTTGCATCGGTAAATGGTGAAGCTCTTTTAGCTGCGTTCGCTTCGGGACTAAAATGACCCAAGGCACTGCATTGTCTCGGTGTAGCAGCGCGATACAAAGCGGAAAGTGACCGATCACTGTCGTGTCTTGCGCGAGTCGAGGGTGAAGTTCAAAGCTCATAATTGTGTTCCAGTAGGGAATGATGAGAAGAGTATACGCCAAATAAAACAAAAGGTTGACGCTCTCACGTCAACCTTTCAAATTTACTCGGAACTCGGAACTCGGAACTCGGAACTCGGAACTCGGAACTCGGAACTCGGAACTCGGAACTCGGAACTCTTACATGCGCTCTAGCGTCTCGATGCCTAGTAGCGCTAGCCCCTGCTTGATGGTCTTAGCCGTCAACGCTGCAAGTTTCAGACGACTCAATTTCACTGATTCGTCTTCGCTGCTCAAGATTGGGCACGCTTCATAGAAGCTTGAGAACTGACCTGCGAGTTCGAACAGGTAGCTACACATAATGTGCGGTTGACCTTCGCGAGCAACAGATTGCACCGCTTCTTCAAACTGAAGCAATTTAGCAATCAGTGCTTTTTCTTTCTCATCAGTGACTTTGATCTCGCCTTGAAGCTGATCCATGGCAATACCAGCCTTGGCAAAAATAGAGGCAACACGTGTGTAAGCGTATTGCATGTAAGGAGCAGTATTACCCTCAAACGCCAGCATGTTGTCCCAGTCAAACACGTAGTCTGTAGTACGATGCTTAGATAGGTCGGCGTATTTCACCGCCGCCATTGCCACTGTGTTAGCAATGTTCGTTTTCTCTTGCGTATCGAGCTGAGGGTTTTTCGATTCAATGAGCTTGATCGCACGCTCTTCAGCTTCATCAAGTAAGTCAGCAAGGCGAACAGTACCACCAGCGCGAGTCTTAAATGGACGACCATCTTTACCCAACATCATGCCAAATGCATGGTGTTCTAAGGTCACTTCTTCAGGAACGTATCCTGCTTTGCGAACAATAGTCCAAGCTTGCATTAGGTGCTGGTGTTGGCGTGAATCAATGAAATAAAGCACACGGTCAGCACCTAAGGTTTCGTAGCGGTACTTTGCACACGCGATGTCTGTGGTGGTGTACAAGAAGCCGCCGTCGCGTTTTTGGATGATGACACCCATCGCTTCACCGTCTTTGTTTTTGTATTCATCTAGGAATACAACCTGCGCACCATCGTCCTCTTGGGCGATGCCTTTTTCTTTCAGGTCAGCAACGATACCTGGCAGCATGTCGTTGTACATGCTCTCGCCCATCACGTCATCACGTGTCAGAGAGACATTTAGGCGATCGTAGTTACGCTGGTTTTGTACCATAGTGACATCGACCAGCTTCTTCCACATTTGAGCGCAATACTCGTCACCGCTCTGTAGCTTAACCACGTAGTTGCGCGCTTTTAGAGCGAACTCTTCGTCTTCATCATAGAGCTTTTTCGATTCGCGATAGAATGCTTCAAGGTCAGACAACTCCATTGACACTTCGCCTGATTCTTGCTGAACACGCTCTAGGTTGGCGATCAACATACCAAACTGAGTGCCCCAGTCACCTATGTGGTTGGCGCGAATGACCTTGTGGCCAAGAAACTCCAATGTGCGAACCACGGCGTCACCAATGATGGTTGAGCGTAGGTGTCCAACGTGCATTTCTTTGGCAACGTTTGGCGCAGAGTAGTCAGCAACAATCGTTTGCTGTTCTGCAAGGCTAACGCCAAGGCGTGTGTCTTGCAAAGCCACTTCGGCTTGTTTCGCTAGAAACTCTTCACTTAAGAAAATGTTGATAAAGCCAGGGCCTGCAATTTCAGTTTTGCTTGCAATCCCGTCAAGGTCGAGAACATCCAGAACTTTTTGGGCAAACTCACGTGGGTTAGTACCTAGTTTTTTTGCAACGCCCATTACACCGTTAGCTTGGTAATCACCAAACTGAGGTTTTGCAGATTGGCGAACAGCAGCAGGACTGCCTGCCGGTGCACCAGCGGCTTCTAGAGCCTGAGATACTTTGTCGTTAATAAGTGCTTGGATATTCACACGCGCTTCCTTCAATTCTTGGGAATTGGTTAGGTATACACTCTTTTCTCTTCAGTCCTCGTAAGGAAAATGCTGAATAATATCCACCTTGTGGAGTGAATGTATATCTTGATCTGGTTCATAAATTTGGCGCACATAATAGCAACTTTATCGGCGCGTATATAGGGAGTTAATTGGGAAATTTTCCACTTTTACTAATGATGTTGTTAGTATTGCGGAAAAATCAACATTCTAGGTCGATAAAAATGGGTGAAACACTGACAAACGCTGAGTTAATGCCAGAGCAATTGCTGACAAAGCTTGACGACTTTATGCATAAAATTCAGACTTTAAGCGAGATTTTGCATATTAATCTCAGTGATTTTCAAGCCGATCACATCGCTTTGCGAATCAACGATACCGAACTTGCACAACAGGCTCATCAGGAGTGGCAAAAGCATGGCCAAGTGATCTCTCAAGCGCAAATTAATGGTCGCCCGATTGTCGTCGTATTGTTCGATCGTCCACTTAGTGCACTGCAGTGGCAAATCGAGTGTCTAGAGCTGCCATATCCAGCCCCCGGAAAAGAGTACCCACAGCAGAGCTGGGAGCACGTAGAGTTTGTTGTTCCCTCAGCGGCGCAAACCGCTCAAACGTACTTAGATGACCTCAAACTACGCTTTCCAGGCCTAGCAAAACAGTGGGAACAACTTGAGCGTTTGGGCATTAAGGTGAAACTATCCAGTCCTAAAGGCGAAGGGGAAAGACTCAATAACCCCACTGTGGCCTTTAAATATCAGGGAGTGTGTATCAAACTGCACCCGCACTCATTGAAGCGTATCGTTGAATCGGAACAATCAGCCTAATTCTGTGTCTTTTGGCCTCAATTGAAACTCTTCAATTGAGCCAATCTCTTGTCCCAAATCCAGCGGTTGTGACTCGTGATGCGCGTTCCCTTGGGCGTGCATAATTAATCGATTAGCCATGCGCGGTTTAAGTTCATTGACCACAAAACGAATCATGTCGGTGCGAGTCAGTTTTTTCAGCTCGGCCAGTACCACTTCTTTTTGATTAAACTCGATATCCTTGTTACCAATCGCGACCCACAAACGCTGGGCTCTTCCTCTTAACGTGGTGTCAGGTGTGGCAATTTGATTCCAAAGACCGCGCTTGCTGCTATGCCATTGATACTCGTTCAGTTCGAGCAGCACCATGTAAAAAGCGTTGAGAAACTCGTCGATGGAACGGATTAAATCGACAGGCGCGGCATTGGGTGACTGAACATAGAGTACGATACCAGGGTGGCGATTGAGCGGCAGATTGCCGGTTCCCACCATATAACCAAGTTGCTGTTTGGTCCGAATTTCATGAAAAAAGGTCGCCGACATCAGGTGATTAGCGAGTGAGTAGAGTGCGATGCTTTTCGCGCTGGTATCATCGCATTGATAGTAAACCAGAATTGCAGAGTCTTCTTGATCACACACCACTTCACGCTGGAAGGTGCCATTCTCACCGAGCATCACTAATGGGCGCAATGCCTCTTCGTATCGCTGATTTTTAACCCGCAGCGCATCTTTTAGCGTATTGCCCAAGGAGAGGGCATCAGCTTTGGTCCAGTCCCCATACACAAACATCTCGACATGCAACTCTGCTAAAATCGCATCCACAAAGCTGGCGAGCTCATCGACCTCTATGGACTCTAGTGCCTCAAGTAGCACCTGATAGGGAGGATTGTTTGGCTGTAGAATGCCTGTTAGCGCATTGAAAAGCTGTGAAATTGGACGGTCTTGCGCTGAATTTCGCCAGTTCCGCATCAGTTGTTGCTTAATCGAGGTAAAGCGTTGTTGACTAAAATCTCGCTTCGCAAAACGGCTAAGGATCAGCTTCATCAACTCTGGTTGATGCTGGCTAAACCCTGATAACGTCAAAGTGACACCACCTTGATGGGCATACATGTTGTAGCCCATCCCTGCGATTTCCGCTTGGTATGTATCAGTAGCTAGGCTATCAAGAAACATTTCTACGCAGAGTCGGGTTTTGACGATGTTACGAGGGTTGGCTACGGCATGTGGGCTGTCTATGGCGACATAAACAACTCCCTTCGGAACGCGGAACTCGGTATCTTGCAGGTGCCATAACTTGAATCCAGGTAACTCTTCCAAGACTTGCGGAGTATCGTGGCTAATTTCCAGCTCTTTAGGATCAAGATCGTAGCAAATAAACGGATTTTTCGCGGGTAGCGCAAATGAAAGTGGACTTGGTTGACGGTACAGATCCAGTTGCTTAGGAGAAAAAGGCGTAACCGAATAAGGGGTAAAGTACCACTTGGCGCAGCGGTCATAACTATAGCCGTGTGCTATTAAGGTTGTGCGCAAATTGTCTGGGGTGAAATAACTCAACAGTTGTTTTAGCAGCGACTCATCGTAGTGACTCATCATGAAATCACCGTAGATGACATCATCTGGCTGGTAATGCTGCATGTTGACCACTAAATGACTGACCATATCCAGCGGGCGTGTCGGCTCTTGGAAACGAAACGCAGATTCTAAGACAGCTTGTTTTTCCAAGTATCGCCACTCGTCTAGGCCTTGGCTTTTTATCAACTCTAGATAACTAAATACAGACTGAGTGATTTCATCGACATGATCGAGACCGCTTGGTGTTAAAGCACAACTGACAGTGAACTCGCGATAATTGCTGCCACTGGTGCCGCCGCCAGCCGACAGCGAAGTAATCCAACCTTGCTCTTTGAGCGCAAGCATTAAACTGCCGCTGCCTTCATAGCCAAGCAGGTGGGCAAAGTAAGAGAGAGGTTTGGACTGATAGTACTCATCTACGCTAGGCATAGGGAAGGTGAGAATGAGCTTTCGTATCTCTTTGACGGGTTCGACATTCACCAAAATCGAAGTTGAGTTTTGATCACAATAAGGGACCAATACCGATTTACCCGCTAGATGATGATTTGGAATCGAGGAAAACATCTCACGACACCAAATTTCCATTTCATCCATTGATTGAGGGCCGGCTAAGCTGAGAGTCATTAAATCTGCAGAGTAGGTTTGGTAGTGAAAATCGACAATTTCGTCGCGAATCGATTCTCCATTCCTATCACTCAGTGTTTCTAAATTGCCAACGGAAAACTTACTAAACGGATGGGCGGGATTGACCAACTCTTTGTGTACTTGGAACAAACGTCTTGAGTCATCATTTAGCTTGAGTTTGTATTCAGATTCAACTGCTTGACGCTCTTTGTCGAGCGCTTCAGAGTTGAATAGCGGCGCGGTAAAAAATTGGCTAAAGCGGTCTAGGCTTTGCTCGAAAACATTGGGTGTTACATCAAAGAAGAAACACGTATGTTCCGTTCCTGTCCAGGCATTGTTCCCGCCACCGTGTTGACTGATATAACTTTGAAACTCGCCCACTTTAGGGTACTTTTCCGTGCCGAGAAACAGCATATGCTCGAGGTAGTGTGCCATGCCCTGGCGATCAATAGGATCATCAAAATGGCCAACATTGACAGCAAGTGCCGCCGCGGATTTTTGCGCGTCAGGGACGTGAATCAACAGAACACGAACACCGTTACTAAGGGTGAGATAGCGGTATTGATTGGTGTCATTAGGGCTGATATGCACGGCTGACTACTCCAAAAGTGATCAAAGACCAACGGCTAAAGGCGAATGTGACCATACTGGCTTCATACCGTTGAGAGTTATCTTATAGACAATAGAGTAATTATGACTCGGAACGCGCTGACTGCAAACTATCTGTTTGAGAAATATGAGCAAAACAGATGTGTCTGCCGATTGTTAGCGGTGCTTCAAAGAGTGTTAATAAAGTCTGAGTCTTTCAGGCAAGAGTTGATATAATTATTGATAAATGAAAGTCAGTTATGACTACCAATCAAAGTCATGGCTCAGTCGAGCGGCCATCGAGCCAACATAAAAACAAAAAGCCACTCATCGATTAGGGTGGGGATAGTATCAGGAATACGCCATGAATATTTTAATCATGCGCCATGGAGAAGCGGAACATTTTGCTCACAGCGATGCTGAACGAGCATTAACCAACCATGGTCAGAGTGCATCGATCGCGGTAGCGCGAGCTTGTGCCGAGAAAGGGTTTGCCAAATTCGACAAGGTATTGGTTAGCCCTTATGTCCGCGCGCAGCAAACCTGGAAGGCCATCTCTAAACATTTTGCCGCCGAGCAAGTCGAGATCTGCGAGGATATTACCCCTTATGGCGACTCAGGGCAGGTTGCTGACTATGTCAATGCTCTCATTGACGTACATCATTATCAAAATGTATTGATCGTGTCTCATCTTCCCTTAGTCGGCTACCTGACCGCCGAGTTTGTGACCGACATGGTCCCACCAATGTTTCCGACTTCCGGTTTGATATGCATCGATTTCTCAACCGAGAGGCGATCTGGGGAGGTGCGGTTTAATATTCACCCATAATGAAGCAGAAAAATGGCATGTCAGTCGGCATGTCATTTTTTTGCTAATGATGACGCTAATCCTAGCTTGTCGAACGTCTCTCCAAAGCCATAAAATTGACATAGTTGATGGACTGGATATTGCATGTGCTAGCCAAGTTATTCATTTTTCCCGATATTGTAGTTGACCGAGCATGAAGTTCTCTCTGCCATTTGCACATAAATTGCCCCCAATACCGCAGCGTGCGATGCCAGCGATTGGCGCACCAATTATGGTATTGGCCACCTTGGCCATGGTCATACTGCCGATTCCGGCGTTTTTACTCGACCTATTTTTCACCTTCAATATTGCCCTTGCTATGGTGGTGTTGCTGGTTACCGTCTATACCCGACGTCCACTCGACTTCGCTGCATTCCCAACGGTACTGCTTATTGCGACCTTGCTGCGCTTGGCGTTGAACGTCGCCTCGACCCGTGTGGTATTACTGTATGGTCACGAAGGGGCGGGAGCAGCGGGTAGCGTTATTGAGGCCTTTGGTAGCGTGGTTATCGGTGGCAACTACGCCGTAGGTCTAGTGGTGTTCCTCATCTTGATGATCATTAACTTTATGGTGGTGACCAAAGGTGCAGGTCGTATTTCAGAGGTCAGCGCGCGCTTCACCCTAGATGCTTTGCCCGGTAAGCAGATGGCGATAGATGCGGACTTGAACGCAGGCCTAATTGATCAAGACCAAGCGCGGACACGTCGCCAAGAAGTGACCAAAGAAGCCGATTTCTATGGTTCGATGGATGGTGCGTCCAAGTTCGTAAAAGGGGACGCTATCGCGGGTATTTTGATTTTGTTCATCAACATTATTGGTGGCCTTTCCATCGGTATGGCTCAATATGGCTTGGGTTTTGGTGAGGCGATCGAAATTTATACGTTGTTGACCATAGGTGATGGTTTGGTTGCGCAAATACCGTCACTGCTACTCTCGATCGGTGCTGCGATCATGGTAACGCGTCAAAACGCTGATGAAGATATGGGACAACAGGTTGTCTTCCAGCTGTTTGACAACCCGAAAGCCTTGATGATTACTGCTGCTATTCTTGCTGTCATGGGGGTCGTCCCAGGGATGCCTCACTTTGCATTTTTGCTGCTGGCGATCATTGCTGCAGGCTCAGCATACCTCATTCAGCGCAAACAGAAGAAAGCGGCAGAGCAAACCAATCTTCCTGCAACCACAGAGCAAGACTCGCCAACACCGAAAGAACTCTCTTGGGATGATGTACAACCGGTTGATATCGTAGGTCTCGAGGTGGGGTATCGCTTGATCCCGCTGGTGGACAAAGACCAAGGAGGGGAGCTTTTAGAACGTGTTAAAGGTGTTCGGAAAAAGCTATCTCAAGATTTTGGCTTCCTTATCCCCGCGGTGCATATTCGTGACAACTTGGAGTTAACCCCTAACAGTTACCGAATCACCTTGATGGGGGTGGCGGTCGGCGAAGCTGAAATTCGACCAGACATGGAATTGGCCATTAACCCAGGCCAGGTCTACGGCATGATAGAAGGTGAACCAACCATAGATCCGGCCTTTGGTCTGGAAGCTGTGTGGATTCGTGAAGAGCAACGAGAGCATGCTCAGGCGTTGGGTTATACTGTGGTTGACTCTTCAACCGTACTCGCGACTCATTTAAGTCAACTGTTAACTAACAACGCGTCCCAGCTCATCGGCCATGAAGAGGTACAAAACCTTCTGGAAATGCTCGGTCGTAGCACGCCGAAGTTGGTTGAGAACTTTGTGCCTGACCAATTGCCATTGGGCGCGGTGGTTAAGGTTCTACAAAACCTACTTAACGAAGCTGTACCGATTCGTGACATCCGAACCATTGTTCAAACCTTGTCCGAGTACTCAAGTAAGAGTCAAGAACCTGACATTTTAACCGCTGCGGTACGCATCTCGCTCAAACGACTAATTGTTCAGGAAATCAATGGTATAGAGCCAGAGTTACCAGTAATTACCTTGATTCCTGAGCTGGAACAAATATTGCATCAAACCATGCAAGCGTCGGGGGGCGAATCTGCGGGAATCGAACCGGGTTTAGCAGAGAGGCTACAATCATCATTAAGCCAAGCCACACAAGAGCAAGAGCTGAAAGGTGAACCCGCAGTGTTACTGACATCCGGAGTATTGCGCTCGACGTTAGCTAAATTTGTTAAGAATACGATTCCTTCGTTAAGAGTGCTCTCTTACCAAGAAATCCCTGACGAGAAACAAATTCGCATTGTGCAAGCTGTTGGTAACTAGTTTCAATGCGTTGATATACGGTACCCAATTTGAAGATAAAACGATTTTTTGCAAAGGACATGCGCACCGCCTTGCTGCAGGTTAAATCTGAGCTAGGTGACGATGCCGTTATCATGTCCAACAAGAAGGTCGCGGGTGGCGTTGAGATTGTGGCGGCTGTAGACGGCGAGGGTGCAAACCGAACCGCTACCAGTTACAACTCAAATCCACGCCAAACTCCGCCTCGTCAGGTGCAAAGTCCTCAGCCAAGCAGCCAAAAACGTGATCTAGACGAAGACCGCGTTAGCCTGCAGTCTCAGGCGGACTCTGGCCGTTCGATGACTAAGCGTTTTGCCAATATGCTCAAGCAGTACAGCCATGGCAAAGACGATGTGGATACGCACCACCAAGAAGAGAATCCAGACTCCCTTTCTGCCTTACTTAAACGTCAATCTTCTTCGCGTGCTAACCCAAATGATAATGTGCGAGTGAAAGAGGATTCACCGCTTGCGCGCCTTATTGCTGAAGACCGTCGTTTTGAAAAGCCACCCGCTAAATTAGATCCAACACGCTATGAGCGAGCTCGTCACAACGAGCCAAGTGTTTCCAACGAAGACCTCGAAGAGATGAAAGAGGAGATGACTTCTATTCGTCGCCTATTGGAGCACCAAGTCTCCGGTTTAATGTGGCAAGAGGTTGAGCGTCGGGAACCACTTAGAGCTATGCTGATTAAACGTCTCGAGCGCATGGGCGTATCGTCTGACCTTGCCGATCAACTGGCTTGCTATATTCCTGAAGATACCCCGCCGACCAAAGCTTGGAAGGCACTCTTGGGGTTAGTGTCAGACCAAATACCAATCTCCAAGCAAGACATTTTAAAGCGCGGTGGTGTGGTCGCGCTACTCGGGCCAACCGGTGTAGGTAAAACAACGACAGTGGCTAAGCTTGCGGCGAGAGCTGCGATGGAGTTTGGCGCAGATAACGTGGCCCTCGTTTCTACCGATACATACCGTATCGGGGCACACGAGCAATTGGCGATTTATGGACGAATCATGGGATGTCCAGTAAAAGTCGCTAAAGATTCCAATGAGTTAGCCGATGTAATATATCAGTTACGCAATCGTCGCCTAATTCTTGTTGATACAGCAGGTATGGGCCAGCGTGATGTTAGGCTCTCTGAGCAGTTAGATACGCTGATGCATGAGAGTGGAGAAGTGATTCACAGTTACCTAGTTTTACCTGCTACTGCGCAGCGTAAAGTACTGCAAGAGACAATCGATCACTTTAAGCGTATCCCCCTGTCAGGATGCATTATGACCAAGCTCGACGAATCCCTTAGTTTGGGAGAGTTTGTCAGCGTGGTCGTGCAAAACGCACTCCCAGTAGCCTACATTGCGAATGGACAACGAGTTCCTGAAGACATTGTGATAGCGCAGCCTAAGTATATGGTCGCTAAAGCAAACGAATTACTTGAGAAGTCGACAGATGATGAACCTCACTACTGGAATAGTGAAGCGGAGAGGTTCTAGGCGGCGGACGATTATGACAAAGAATATGATACAAGACCAAGCAAGCGGATTACGCCGCTTAACACAGCCTTCTTTAACTAAAGTCATTTCTGTGACGGGCGGCAAAGGTGGTGTTGGTAAATCAAACGTAACCTTGGGTATGGCTATTTCGATGGCACGCCAGGGCAAAAAAGTCATGGTGCTTGATGCTGACCTGGGTTTGGCCAATGTTGACGTGATGTTGGGAATTCGACCAAAGCGCAACCTAGGCCATGTTCTCGCGGGTGAATGCGATTTAAAAGATGCGATTGTCGAAGGTCCTCACGGCATCCGTATTATTCCGGCCACGTCGGGTACGCAAGCGATGACTGAGCTGTCACATGCTCAGCACGTTGGACTTATTCGGGCCTTTGGTAGCTTAGAAGATGAGATGGACGTCTTGCTCATTGATACCGCTGCCGGTATCTCTGACATGGTAGTGAGTTTTTCTCGCGCAGCTCAAGACGTGGTGGTGGTCGTGTGTGATGAACCAACATCGATTACTGATGCATATGCTTTAATCAAGCTGTTGAGTAAAGACCATCAGGTGCAACGTTTTAAAATCGTTGCAAATATGGTCAGAAGCTATCGCGAAGGTAGAGAATTGTTCGCAAAGTTGACCTTGGTCACAGAGCGATTCTTGAATGTGAGCCTTGAGCTCGTAGCATGTATTCCGTTGGATGATAAAGTTAGACAAGCGGTCAAAAAACAAAAAATTGTTGTTGACGCATTTCCAAGATCTCCTGCGGCATTAGCGATAGGTTCTTTGGCAAGTAAAGCGCTTACTTGGCCAATACCTAAGACTCCGAGTGGACATCTTGAGTTTTTTGTTGAACGCTTACTGAATAGACCAGAGATGTTAGAGGAACCATTTGGTGAATAAGGCCTTGACCTATGACCAATACGCAAACCAAAACAGTCAGCGAGCATTTTTAGAAAAATACTCGGTGCTTGTAAAGCGTATTGCTCACCATTTGCTAGGGCGATTGCCCCCGAGTGTGCAAGTGGAAGATCTTATTCAGGCGGGCATGATCGGTCTACTTGAAGCTCAAAAGAACTATGATGGTAGTAAAGGAGCGAGCTTCGAAACATACGCAGGCATCCGAATCCGTGGTGCTATGCTAGATGATATTCGCCGTGGTGACTGGGTTCCGCGCTCGGTGCATAAATACAACCGCGAGGTTAGCCAGGCGATATCTGCGCTCGAAGGTGAGTTGAATCGAGACCCAACTGATGCAGAAGTTGCGCAGCACATGGGCATTAGCCTAGAGCAATACCATACGATTTTAACCGATATTAACTGTTCACGTTTGGTTGGAATTGAAGATCTCGGAGTCTCCGAGGACGTCATTTCTCCCGACGATAGCGAAGAAGATAATTTACCCTTTCAAGGGGTCGCTGATGAATATTTTCGTCAAGCTTTAGTCGACTCGATCAAATCTCTTCCAGAACGAGAGTCACTAGTACTTTCGCTTTATTACGATGAAGAGTTAAACTTAAAGGAAATCGGCGAGGTAATTGGTGTTAGCGAGTCACGCGTTAGCCAAATATTAAGCCAGTCAATGCAGCGTCTACGCACTAAGTTGAGTGCTTGGACAAAATAATGAGTAAACATCACTGATCTCGAACTCAGTGGAGGCAATTTTGAATAAAAACATGAAGATCCTTATTGTTGATGACTTCTCGACAATGCGCCGTATCGTTAAGAACCTACTTCGTGACTTGGGCTTTAATAACACCCAAGAAGCGGATGATGGCTTAACGGCGTTACCTATGCTGAAGAAAGGTGATTTTGACTTTGTCGTGACAGACTGGAACATGCCAGGTATGCAAGGTATTGACCTACTTAAGCATATTCGTGCTGACGCCGAGTTGAAGCACTTACCAGTACTAATGATTACTGCAGAAGCAAAGCGTGAGCAAATCATCGAAGCTGCTCAAGCAGGTGTAAACGGCTATATCGTTAAGCCTTTTACTGCGGCAACACTAAAAGAAAAATTAGACAAAATTTTTGAGCGCTTATAGTCAAGGAATTGACCGAAAGCGTTAAAAGGCCAATTCAGAATGATTTCATTAGAACAGGCAAAGCAACTCGTAGAGCTGTTGGAAAACGACCAGCAACAAGAGGCGGATTCTCTTGTTAAAGGCATCTACGAGAACCAAAAAAATCCAATGCTACAAGAGATTGGTGAGTTGACTCGTGATTTGCATGAGTCAATCAAACACTTTAGCGTGGATGAGCGCATGAGTGAGATCGCCAATGACGAAATCCCAGATGCAAGGGATCGCCTCCAATACGTCATTGACAAAACTGAAGTCGCTGCCAACAAAACCATGGATGCGGTGGATCGTTGTATGCCCATTGCAGACAATCTTCACGAAGGACTGCTAAAGGTCCGTCCTCAGTGGAATGAGTTGATGCACGGTCGTATTGAGCTGGCGGAGTTTAAAGCGCTATGTCATCGAATCGATGACCTGCTTGGGGAAGTAGAAGGCGACAGCTCTGAGCTGAGAGGTCAACTGACCGAGATTCTCATGGCTCAAGATTTCCAAGATTTAACCGGGCAAATCATTCGTCGAGTGATCACCTTGGTCAACGAAGTCGAAGGCAGGCTAGTCGAAATTCTTACAGCGTTTGGCGCTAGCCAGTTGGAAGAAAATACAGATAAAAAGAACAAAGCAGCAACGGATCCGGAAGGTCCTATTCTTAACCCTCAAGAAAGGGAAGATGCCGTTTCATCGCAAGACGAAGTTGACGACTTACTCTCGAGTCTTGGGTTTTAGAGGTAAAATATGAGCTACGATTTAGACGAAGATATTCTTCAGGACTTTTTAGTTGAAGCAGGGGAGATATTAGAACTTCTCTCTGAGCAGTTGGTAGAGCTAGAAAATAACCCTGACGATAAAGATCTATTAAATGCTATTTTCCGTGGTTTCCACACCGTAAAAGGTGGTGCGGGCTTTCTAGCGTTGACTGAGTTAGTCGACACCTGTCACGGTGCCGAGAACGTTTTCGATATTCTGCGCAATGGCCAACGCCAAGTTAGCTCCGGTCTCATGGATACAATGCTCAAAGCATTGGATACCGTCAATGAGCAGTTCCAAGCGGTCCAAGATCGTGAACCCTTGCCGAAAGCGGACCAAGCCTTGTTGGATGAGCTCCATCGACTGAGTAATCCGGAATCTGCTGATGAAGCGGTCGTAGCCGAACAACAACCACCTGTCGTAGAAGAGGCGCCAGTCGAACCACCACAGGTTGAAGAAACTGCCCAGGAGTCCTCCCAGATCTCTGCTGGTTCGATTGATGAGATAACGCAAGACGAGTTTGAAAAACTGTTGGATGAACTGCACGGTTCAGGAAGTGCACCAGGTGCATCGAGCACCGCCTCAGCCGCTCCAGCGTCGCCGACACCAACTGCTGCATCGAGTTCACAAGACAGTGGTGACATAACCGACGACGAATTTGAGAAGCTGCTTGATGAGCTTCATGGCTCAGGAAAAGCGCCTGGTAAGAGTGAACAAGCAGCCCCCGCTGCATCAGCACCTGCCGAGCCTTCAGCGCCTTCTGCCGCCGTCGGTGATAGTGATTTGATGACCGACGAAGAGTTTGAAAAGCTTTTGGATGAACTTCATGGTTCAGGCAAAGGTCCATCTCCAGAAGAACTTGATGCTGCGACTAAACCCGCCGCTACACCTCCACCTGCAGCCAAGCCAGTAGAGCCTGCGAAGCCTGCAGCCGCTGCTGCTCCAGCAGCGCAGTCTGCCCCACCTCCACCGGCCCAAAAAGAGGCAGCGCCACCTGCTACACAAGCGAAAAAGCCGCAAGCTGAAGCGACAGTGCGTGTGGATACCTCAACGCTAGATACCATTATGAACATGGTCGGTGAGCTGGTACTGGTGCGAAATCGTTTATTGAGCCTTGGTCTCAATAGTAATGACGAAGAGATGTCCAAGGCTGTGTCGAATCTCGATGTGGTGACGGCTGATTTACAGGGCGCGGTCATGAAGACGCGCATGCAGCCGATCAAGAAAGTGTTCGGCCGATTCCCTCGCGTAGTACGAGATCTTGCGCGTAGCTTGAACAAAGATATTACCCTGGAAATGCGTGGTGAAGATACCGACCTAGATAAAAACTTGGTTGAAGCGCTAGCCGACCCATTGATCCACTTGGTGCGAAACTCGGTTGACCACGGTATTGAAATGCCAGATGACCGTGTTGCTGCGGGTAAACCTCGTACAGGTAAGGTTATTCTATCGGCCTCACAAGAGGGTGACCATATTGAACTTGCCATTGTCGATGATGGCGGTGGCATGGATCCCGATAAGTTACGTGCGATAGCGGTCAAGCGTGGCATGATGGATGAAGATGCCGCTTCACGCTTAACAGATAAAGAGTGTTTTAACCTTATCTTTATGCCTGGCTTCTCCAGCAAAGAGAAAATCTCAGATATTTCGGGCCGCGGTGTAGGTATGGACGTAGTGAAAACCGCCATCAACACCCTAAACGGTCAGATTGATATCGATTCAGAACTGGGCAAGGGTACGAAAATTACCATCAAAGTTCCACTGACTTTGGCGATTTTGCCAACCCTTATGGTCGGTGTAGCAGGAAACCCGTTCGCACTACCATTAGCAAGTGTTAGCGAGATTTTCCATTTAGATTTGAGTCGGACTAACGTAGTTGACGGCCAGTTGACCATCATTGTCCGTGATAAGTCTATTCCTCTGTTTTATCTACAAAACTGGTTGGCACCGCACATGGGACATGTCGAACGAGGTAAAGGCCACGGTCATGTTGTAATTGTACAAATTGGTAACCAGCGTGTTGGTTTTGTAGTGGATACCCTAATTGGACAAGAAGAAGTGGTCATCAAACCATTGGATAACTTGTTACAAGGTACCCCAGGTATGGCAGGCGCAACCATTACAAGTGACGGTCATATTGCACTTATTTTGGATGTTCCTGATTTGCTTAAGCAGTATGCTGCTGCTTCGCGAATCTAAGTCGCGAATTAAAGAAGGACCAATATGGCGATCAAAGTATTAGTTGTTGATGATTCGAGTTTTTTCCGCCGCCGTGTGAGTGAAATTATTAACTCTGAGGCCCGTTTAGAAGTTATTGATGTAGCGACGAACGGTAAAGAAGCGGTAGAGAAAGCGCTGCGAATCAAACCTGACGTCATAACAATGGATATTGAAATGCCAGTGATGGATGGCATCACGGCGGTACGTGAGATCATGGCGCAAAGCCCAGTACCTATTTTGATGTTCTCTTCATTGACTCACGATGGTGCCAAAGCGACTCTAGACGCGCTCGAAGCGGGCGCGCTAGACTTCTTGCCGAAAAAGTTCGAAGACATTGCGCGCAATCGTGACGAAGCCGTGACTCTGCTGCAACAGCGTGTGATTCAGATTGCGTCTAGGCGAGCCTTTATGCGCCGCTCGATTTCTCGGCCTACTAGTACCACCCGCACTAGCGCTGATACATCAAGCACGTTGCGCCCAGCCTCCCGGACTGCACCAGCTGCCAAACCGGCGGTTGCCACGCGATTCAAGTCTTCCGGTAAAAAGTATCAACTGACGGCGATCGGTACCTCGACAGGGGGACCAGTTGCACTGCAAAAGATTCTCACTAAATTACCTGCTAATTATCCGCATCCGATTGTGTTGATTCAACATATGCCAGCGACGTTCACAGCAGCATTTGCTAGTCGCCTAAACTCACTATGCAAGATTCAAGTTAAAGAAGCAGAAGATGGCGATGTATTGAAACCGGGTGTTGCGTATTTAGCGCCAGGTGGCAAACAGATGATGATCGATGGTCGTCCCGGCTCGGCAAAAATACGTGTCATTGATGGTGGCGAGCGTATGAACTACAAACCATGTGTCGATGTTACTTTTGGCAGTGCAGCTAAGATCTACGCAAACCAAGTACTCTCTATGGTCTTAACGGGCATGGGGGCAGACGGACGTGAAGGCGCACGTATGCTGAAAAACGCGGGAGCGACCATTTGGGCACAAGACGAAGAAAGTTGTGTTGTCTACGGCATGCCGCAAGCTGTCGCCAAAGCAGGGATATCAAGTGAAGATCTGCCACTTGATCGCATCGCTGAGCGTATGCTAGTCGAAGTTGGTCTGGCATAGAGGGTTCGTATGATTGTATGGAGCATAGCAAACCAAAAAGGCGGCGTCGGTAAAACAACGACGACGATCACTTTGGCAGGTTTGTTAAGTAAACAAGGAAAGCGCGTACTTCTCGTTGATACTGACCCTCACGCATCGCTGACGACCTATCTCGGTTATGATTCAGACAGTGTCGCTTCTAGTCTTTTTGATCTATTTCAACTAAAAGAGTACACCGCACAGACAGTGATGCCTTTGGTGATGAAATCCGATATTGAAGGTATTGACATTATTCCTGCTCACATGTCTCTCGCCACGTTAGATAGAGTAATGGGCAACCGGAGTGGCATGGGGTTAATACTTAAACGCGCATTGTTGGCTGTTCGCGAACGCTACGATTACGTACTCATTGATTGTCCGCCTATCTTAGGCGTGATGATGGTCAACGCGTTGGCTGCTAGTGACCGAATTTTGATCCCTGTCCAAACAGAGTTTTTGGCGATGAAAGGGTTAGAACGTATGGTTCGAACTCTCGCTATTATGCAGAAGTCGCGCAACAAATCTTTTAAAGTGACGATCGTGCCGACCATGTATGACAAGCGTACCCGAGCATCGTTACAGACCTTACAGCAGTTAAAGAAAGATTATCCAGATCAGGTTTGGTCGTCGGCGATTCCAATTGATACCAAATTTCGCGACGCGAGCTTAAAGAATCTACCGGTCTCTCATTTCGCAGCCGGAAGCCGAGGAGTTTTTGCTTACAAGCAGTTGCTGATTCATTTAGAGAGGTTAGCTATCGATGACTAGCCAATCTTCTCTATCTAGTGAACAAGCACTTGATGATTACTTTTCAGCACTACTCGAAGAGGTGATTGAAGAGTTCGAGCCCTTGGAGAGTGCGCAAGAGCCTGTTACAGCGGCGTCTTGTGAAACACTTGAGCTTGAACCAATGATGCAGTCGGTTGAAGAGAAAAGTTACTTTCACTTGCCGACCGAAGAAGTGGAAGTCCCTGATCTTGAAGATGTTGAGCGCTTGCTCAAACAACTAGAGACCACCAACCCTGTTGCTGACCTCGAGCTTGAACACGTGATGGAGCAAAACACGGTTGAGATAGCACAGGCTCAGCCTGAAGTAATGGTTGATGAGATTCAAGATTGGCAGATTGATGAACCAGCGGAAGATGTCGCAGTAGAGGTCGAGTCTAAGGTCGAGCCTGAGCTAGTTGCTACAGTGGAAACGCAGGTTGAGCAACAACTGATTGATCCCGAAGTCAGTGTCGCCGATGAGCAGCAGCTCGAAGTAGAGCCCACAGTCGAGACGCAAACCGGCGGCAATGGGCTTGAACAATGGCAATCGACTCAGCGAGATGTTGAGTTTCAAGTGCTGTATTTCGATGTCAACGGCGTTACATTCGCCGTACCACTGGATGAACTTGGTGGTATACATCGTACCGCTGAGATGAACCACCTCATTGGTCGACCGGATTGGTATCTTGGTTTGCAAACCAGTCGCGAAGCACAGTTGGACGTTGTCGATACCGCAAAATGGGTGATGAGTGAAAAACTCAAAGACGACTCACACAAAGAGAATTATCAATACATTGTGATGCTTGGTGAAAGTATGTGGGGGCTGGCCTCCACCAAGTTAATGGGAACCGAAGCATTGGATCCCGCAATGGTTCGATGGCGAGAAACGGCGGGAAAAAGACCTTGGCTTGCCGGGATGGTAAAAGAAAAAATGTGTGCTTTGATCCATGTTGAAGCATTGATAGCTATGCTTAATGCAGGACTTGATGTTAAAGCATTAGATAATTAGAACATTTATGCCGATTTGGGCTTAGAGAGGATAAGGTATGTCTCAAACTAATGAAGTAGAAGTAAGAAAAGAGCAGTCAAATGACGAAGTGCTTCAGTGGGTGACGTTCCAGTTAGAAGAAGAAACCTACGGCATCAACGTGATGCAAGTACGTGAAGTATTGCGTTATACCGAAATTGCTCCTGTACCAGGTGCGCCTGACTACGTACTGGGTATTATCAATCTGCGTGGTAATGTTGTGACGGTCATCGATACTCGTTCACGCTTTGGCCTGATGGAAGGCGAGATCACTGATAATACTCGTATCATCGTGATTGAGTCTGAGCACCAAGTGATTGGTATTCTGGTTGATAGCGTCGCAGAAGTCGTTTATCTGCGTGCATCAGAAATCGACACCACTCCAAGTGTGGGTACGGATGAAAGCGCCAAGTTCATTCAAGGCGTCAGCAACCGCGATGGTAAGCTATTAATTCTTGTTGATTTGAACAAGCTACTCACTGACGAAGAGTGGGATGAGATGGCTCACCTATAATGGACACGAGTTGGATGACACATGCTCCGGTACTTGCTGGAGCCGTTGTTTCAGCTGTATTGCTGTTGTTATTGGTTATGTTTCGGCTCAAAAAGAGTCAAACTCGTTCTGCTGAGCATTTGCGCCAACAAAATCGTCATCTAGACAAAGAGTTACAGAAAGCTAACAAACAGTTGTTAGAAGTGCGTTCTGTGGTGGTTGGCTTGGGGCAAAAAGTCAGTGAGCAGCATGACTTGATCCAACATCTCGGTGAGCGCATCACAGAGCTAGAGCAAGCCGATAGTGATGGACGACTCTATTCTCGAGCCAGCAAAATGGTTCAATTGGGCGCCGATCTCGACGAACTTATTGAAGAGTGTGAGCTTCCCAAAGCAGAAGCCGAGCTGATGCTATCATTACAAAACAAGCTTACCGGCAAAGAAAAAATCCCTCCTCTCGAAAGCGGCCTTGAACGTCGCAAGCTCGCCAGTCGCAAGAGCGGCGGAAAACGTTAGTGAAAAAAAGTGCCTCAGGGCACTTTTTTATTTTTAATTGTAACCATTTAGTAGTAGTTACTAAGGTTTATGATTAAATATTAACAGATTCTTACTTAGTTTCGTGATTCGTATAGGTCTATTTCTGTTTTGAGTTCAATAGGCTGTGTTAAGATAGCCCTTCGAAATTTATCTAGTGACTCCAAATGTTAGAAGTATCCCAGTTGACAGCGATTAGAGATGAAAGAGTTCTATTCGAATCTCTGTCTTTTACCATAGATTCTGGTGAGTTGGTTCAGATCGAAGGAAGAAATGGTACCGGCAAAACCACCTTGTTACGCATCATTACCGGGTTAGGTGATCGTGATGAAGGGGAAATTGCTTGGAATGGGGAGACAATAGAGTCCAATCGCGATGCTTTCCATCAAGACCTGTTGTTTCTCGGTCATCAAACGGGCGTAAAGCGCGAGCTTACCGCTTACGAAAATTTGCGCTTTTACCTAAGTATTCACGCAAAAAAACGCATTGATAAACAAACTATCTACCAAGCTCTCACCAAAGTCGGATTAGCGGGACGAGAAGACGTACCTGTCTCTCAGCTCTCTGCTGGACAACAGCGAAGAGTCGCGTTAGCGCGTTTATGGTTGAGCGATCACAAACTTTGGATTCTTGACGAGCCATTAACCGCGATTGATAAACAAGGTGTCAAAGTGTTGGAGTCACTGTTTTTGCAACACGCTGAGCAAGGTGGAATTGTGATGTTAACGACCCACCAAGACATGTTTGCTGACAATCCAAAACTACGCAAAATCAAATTGGGTGATTAAAATGTTGGGCACGATGAGCAATATTATCCGACGCGAGCTTTTAATCGCCTATCGCCGTCAGGCTGATATTTTTAACCCATTGTGGTTTTTTATTATCGTCATTACTTTGTTCCCGCTCAGTATTGGCCCTGAGCCGAACTTATTAGCGAGAATAGCGGCGGGAATTGTATGGGTTGCTGCTCTGCTTTCTGCGCTGTTGTCGCTTGAGCGACTATTTCGAGATGATTTCCAAGACGGCGCCCTTGAGCAGATGATGCTGATGCCAGTTCCACTGTCCGTCGTGGTGATTTCCAAAGTGATTGCACACTGGTTGCTAACGGGGCTACCACTGATTTTGATAAGCCCGCTACTTTCGATTTTATTGTCGCTTGATTTCAACACCTGGCTTGGCGTGGTACTGACCTTACTGGTGGGGACACCAACACTCAGTTTCATTGGAGCGATTGGCGTTGCCTTAACCGTCGGGCTGCAAAAAGGTGGTGTGTTACTGAGTTTATTGGTGCTGCCGTTGTATATCCCAATTTTGATCTTTGCGACGTCAGCGATTGATGCTGCATCACTGGGTATGGCGTATAACGGCCAGTTAGCTATTTTAGGCGCGATGTTAATGGGTGCTATCACATTAACGCCATTCGCAATCAGTGCAGCATTGCGAGTAAGTGTCAATTAAACAGTTGCCGTCAGGCAGCCAGTGACTTTTTATCGATATTACAACAACAATAATTTGCTTAGTCCAAGCTAAACGAAACTGAAGTAAGAGTGAGAACGACAATGTGGAAATGGCTCCATCCTTATGCCAAACCAGAATCCGCTTATCAACTGTGTGGAAAGCTACTCCCATGGTTTTCCATTCTAGCCTTATTGTGCCTGTCAGTAGGCACTGTGTGGGGCCTTGCCTTTGCGCCTTCTGATTATCAGCAAGGTGATAGCTTCCGCATCATCTACATCCATGTTCCGTCCGCGATCTGGTCTATGGGCGTTTACATGTCGATGGCGATCGCGGCTTTCATCGGAATTGTATGGCAAATTCGCCTGTCCGATATGGCTGCGTCGGCGATGGCGCCAATTGGTGCTGTTTATACCTTTATTGCTCTTCTCACTGGTGCGGTGTGGGGTAAGCCTATGTGGGGAACCTGGTGGGTTTGGGATGCACGCTTGACCTCTGAGCTGATCCTTCTATTTCTTTATTTGGGGGTGATCGCGCTCTATCACGCGTTCGATGACCAAAAAACAGCCTCAAAAGCGGCGGGAATTCTTGCCATCGTTGGTGTGGTAAACCTACCTATCATCCACTTTTCGGTTGAGTGGTGGAATACGCTGCATCAAGGGGCAACCATCACCAAGTTTGAGAAACCGTCGATTTCAAGTGACATGTTATGGCCACTACTGCTCAATATTCTTGGCTTTGCCTTCTTCTTTGGCGCAGTCACTATGATTCGCTTACGTAACGAAATTATAAACAAAGAGAGTCATCGTCCATGGGTACTGAAACTGGCACAAGCGACATCTCAGAGAGGTAATTGATCATGCATTTTGATTCTTTGAGTGATTTTTTAGCCATGGGCGGCTATGCGGGATATGTATGGAGTGCATTTGGTATTACTTTTGCCGCAATGATGATTTTGCTGTGGGTGAGTGTCAGGCGCGGACGACGCTTACTGACTGAAGTACAAGCGAAAGTTGATCGACAAGCGCGTATCGATGCGGCGAAAAATTTGGAGAACACATTATGAACCCAAGACGTAAAAAGAGGCTCGGCATTGTTCTTGCGGTCCTTATCGGTATGAGTACCACGATAGGCCTAATGCTTTACGCTCTCAATCAGAATATGGACTTGTTTTACACGCCTACAGAGCTGGTGAACGGCAAACCGGATGGAACCAAACCTGAGGTTGGTCAGCGCTTGAGAATCGGCGGCATGGTGGTGGTTGGTTCGGTGAAGCGCGACCCAGAGTCACTGCGTGTCTCTTTTGATCTCCATGATGTCGGCCCGACAGTCACTATCGTGTATGACGGGATTCTTCCGGATCTGTTTCGTGAAGGGCAGGGCATTGTTGCTCAAGGTGTACTGAAAGATGCAACCACTGTAGAAGCATTCGAAGTGCTAGCAAAACACGATGAAGAGTACATGCCGCCTGAGATTGCCGAAGCAATGAAAAAGACTCATGAACCTCTTCAATACACAGAACAACAGATACAAGGAAGTGGTCAATGATTGCAGAAATCGGTCACTTTGCGCTGATCATCTCTTTGGCATTTGCCGTGCTATTGAGCTTGTTGCCTTTGATTGGCGCATCTAAAAACAATACCTTGTTAATGAACAGTGCCAGACCTCTTTCTTGGGGAATGTTTCTACTACTCGCATTGTCATTCTTCATCCTGTTATGGGCGTTTTATGTCAATGACTTTACGTTGACATACGTTGCCAATAACTCAAACAGTCAATTGCCTTGGTATTATCGCTTGACCGCCGTTTGGGGGGCGCATGAAGGCTCACTGTTACTTTGGGTTTTGATTCAAGCAGGTTGGACAGTGGCAGTAGCGACCTTCAGCCGTGGCATGCCACAAGAGTCAGTGGCGCGTGTGTTGGCCGTGATGGGTATGATCACGGTTGGTTTCTTACTGTTTATCATTCTGACGTCTAACCCGTTTTTGCGTACATTGCCTTTCTTCCCAGTGGATGGCCGTGACTTGAACCCGTTGCTACAAGATCCGGGTTTGATTATCCACCCACCGATGCTTTACATGGGCTATGTTGGGTTCTCAGTAGCGTTTTCGTTTGCGATAGCCTCGTTGATGACAGGGCGTTTAGATACAGCATGGGCACGATGGTCTCGACCTTGGACCACGGCGGCGTGGCTGTTTCTAACACTGGGTATCGCGCTTGGTTCATGGTGGGCCTATTATGAACTCGGCTGGGGCGGCTGGTGGTTCTGGGATCCAGTTGAAAATGCCTCATTTATGCCTTGGCTTGCGGGTACTGCATTGATGCACTCACTCGCGGTGACCGAAAAACGCGGTACATTCAAAGCTTGGACAGTGCTGTTGGCTATCTCGGCCTTCTCGTTGAGCCTGCTGGGTACCTTCTTAGTGCGCTCAGGTATTTTGGTTTCGGTGCATGCTTTTGCCTCCGATCCGTCACGCGGTATGTTTATATTGGGCTTCTTGGTGTTTGTGATTGGTGGTTCGTTACTGCTGTTTGCACTCAAAGGTGCGTCGGTTCGTGTACGTGGTAACTTTGACCTGGTATCTCGAGAAAACGCACTGCTTGGGAACAACGTTTTGTTGATCGCTGCGCTGGTGGTCGTCCTAGTGGGTACTTTGCTACCACTGGTTCACAAGCAGTTGGGCTTGGGCTCGGTCTCCATTGGTGCACCTTTCTTTGACATGCTGTTTGCTTGGTTGATGATCCCATTTGCTTTCCTATTGGGGATTGGTCCACTGATTCGTTGGAAACGCGATAATTTAGCAAAACTCGCCAAACCTATGCTGCTGTCGGGGGTACTTTCACTGTCACTTGCCGCTGTTTGCGTGTGGGCGTTCTCCGAGCATTTCCTGTTTATGGCCTATTTGGGTTGGGTCATGGCGTGGTGGATCATTTTGTTGCACGGCTATGAGCTGCATCAACGAGCGACCCACCGACATACGTTTGTTGAAGGTGTGAAAAAGCTGCAGAGAAGTCACTGGGCGATGATGTTAGGTCACTTAGGTTTGGCGGTGAGTATTATTGGTATCGCTATGGTGCAAAACTACAGCATCGAACGTGATGTTCGTTTGGCGCCGGGAGAGCACTTCCAGATTCAAGGCTACGATTTCTACTTCCAAGGTGTGCGAGACAAAGATGGTCCAAACTACGATGGTTATATCGCAGATTTTGAAGTCACTCTAGATGGTCGTTATATCAATACACTACATGCGGAGAAACGCTTTTACACCACTGCTCGCTCAATGATGACCGAAGCCGCTATCGACCGCGGTGTTACTCGCGACTTGTACATTGCCTTAGGTGAGCGTTTGGACGACAACAAATCATGGGCAGTGCGTATTTACCACAAACCATTTGTTCGTTGGATCTGGGCGGGCTCATTGTTGATGGCCTTAGGTGGTGCGATTGCGATAAGCGATAAGCGTTACCGTTTTAGAAAAAGTGCTAACGCTCAGGAGGCGTAATGAATAAGAAGTTATTGTTTATTCCACTGCTGGCGTTTTTGGGGTTGGTGGCGGTGTTTGCCACCCAACTTATCAAGAATCAGCACGGTGATGACCCGACCAAACTTGAGTCGGTGTTAGTAGGAAAACCTGTTCCTAGCTTCCGTTTGGAAGACTTAGCGGAGCCGGGCAAACTTTATGACCAAGCGATTTTCAAAGGTGAGCCTTTGCTGTTGAACGTTTGGGCTACTTGGTGTCCCACTTGTTACGCTGAACATCAATACCTCAACGAACTTGCCGCTGATGGGGTAAAGATTATTGGGATGAACTACAAAGATGACCGAGAAAAAGCGGTCGGTTGGCTTAATGATTTAGGTAATCCTTATCTGATTAGCTTGTTTGATGGCAACGGCATGCTTGGTCTTGATCTCGGTGTCTATGGTGCGCCAGAGACATTTCTTATTGATGCCAACGGCATCATTCGCTACCGCCACGTGGGTGACGTCAATCCTCGCAATTGGAATGACAAGCTGAAACCTATGTATCAGGCCATGCTTGAGGAGGCGAGACAATGAAGAAGTGGCTATTAGCGCTAACAACCAGCTTGTTACTGGCACTTTCTGCTCACGCAGCTATTGAAGTGTATGAATTTGAAAACTTAGAGCAAGAACAGCAGTTTAAAGAACTCGGCAACACCTTGCGCTGTCCTAAGTGTCAAAATAATACCATTGCCGACTCTAACGCAGAGCTGGCGGTCGATTTACGTCACAAAGTGTATGAAATGACTAAAGAAGGCAAATCGAAACAAGAGATTGTCGATTATATGATTGCCCGATACGGTAACTTTGTCACTTATAATCCTCCTTTTACTTTAGCCACCTCAATTCTTTGGCTTGGTCCGTTAGCGGTGGTGCTATTTGGCTTTGGCTTTATCGTCACGCGCAGCCGTAAATCGCGTGCTCAAACGATCGAAACAACGCAGCAGTGGGACGAGGAGAAAGAAGCCCGTCTTAAAGCCTTGCTTGACGAACAGAATGATGGAGATAAGCAGTAATGACGTTATTTTGGATAGCTTCGGTCATTCTGGTGGTGATCAGCGTGCTGGTGATTGCGCTGCCGTTTATTAAACAGAAAGCCAACAATGACGCCGCGCTGCGTGATGAGCTTAATAAAGCGTTTTACAAAGATCGTTTGGAAGAGCTGGAAGAGGAAAGCGATGAAGGCTTGGTCGACAACCAGCAAGAGCTGATAGAAGACTTAAAGCAGTCGTTGCTTGATGATATTCCCGCTGACGAAAACAAGTTGACGGAGAACACCTTATCACCACTTGCGGTTATTGTGCCTTCTGCTGTTTTGGTGGTCGCACTGTCTTACGGTCTGTATTTTAAGTTTGGCGCCTCACAACAGGTAATGGAATGGCAAGAGGTGAGCGCTAACTTGCCAGCTCTCTCTAAAAAGCTAATGGCCCCTGAGGGAACGGCGCTGAGTGATGATGAAATGCAAGATCTCACTCTAGCATTGCGCACTCGACTACATTATCAACCGGATGATTCAACGGGTTGGCTATTACTGGGTCGAATTGCGCTGGCTAATCGTGATGTCGAAACCGCTATCGGCGCGATGAAAAAAGCTTATAAGCTGGAAGCTGACAATACCGATATCATGCTCGGGTATGCGCAAGCGTTGATGCTTTCTCAAGACGATGTTGACCAAGACACGGCTCGTAACCTACTCGGTAAACTGGTTCAGCAAGACTACGTAGATTTGCGCGTATTCTCTCTTCTCGCGTTCGACGCGTTTGAAAGGAAAGACTTCCCAGCCGCTGTACGTTATTGGCGTGTGATGCAGCAGATGATTGGACCAGAGGACAGTCGTTATGAAATGCTGTCTCGCAGTATTGAGAATGCGCAGCAGCAAATGGGCCAGCAAATCGGCACGGGTCAGTCAGTGTCTGTCACCATTTCCCTAGGGCAAGAAGTGAGCGCCGACCCAGATGCAGCGTTGATCGTTTCGATTCACTCCGCGGATGGCTCGCCGATGCCGGTTGCAGCGGCGAGATACCCGGTCGGGACTTTCCCGCGTACTGTGGTGCTTGATGATGGCAACAGTATGTTGCAAGAGCGAAAGCTTTCATCGCTTGATTCTCTGATGGTACGCGTTCGTATAGATAGTGACGGAAACGTCGCCACGAAACAGGGGGACTGGTTTGGTGAGAGCGAAGCCGTTAGAATGGGCGAACCCGTTGAAGTGGTAATCAATAATCAGTACCAATAAAGGCTGATTATCAGGACGACTAAGGCTGGTGGTGACACCGGCCTTTTTTAATGGATATTATAATAATGAAAAAGATCAAACCGCAGCAGTGGCTTTTGCTGTGTACAATGTTAGTGGTATCGGGGTGTGCATCGACACCCGATGAACAACAAGGCGAATTTAGTGAACCTCAAGTTTACGACCCCATAGAAGGCTTTAACCGCTCAATGTGGACGTTAAACTATGACTATCTTGACCCTTATTTTGTTCGGCCTGTCTCTTTGGCTTACGTCAATTACGTTCCGGTTCCTATTCGCTCAGGGATCAGCAACTTCCTTGGCAACCTTGACGAACCCGCCAGCATGGTCAACAACCTACTGATGGGTAATGGCGGCAAGGCGCTCGATCATTTCAACCGCTTTTGGATTAACACCACGTTCGGTATTGGTGGTTTGTTTGATATTGCTTCCGCAGCAGGTATCACAGATCACAATGAAAAGGCATTCAGTGATGCGGTAGGTCATTATGGTGTAGGCAATGGACCGTATGTCATGGTGCCAGCTTATGGTCCTTGGACTGTGCGTGAGAGTGTAGATTTAGTCGATAGCACCTATGTGCCGCTCTCTTTACTTAACTTTTGGGCAGCTCTGGGTAAATGGGCGTTTGAAGGAATGGAAAGTCGCGCTGCGTTGGTGAGTCAAGAGGCAATGCTGGATAATTCTCCTGACCCATATACTCTGACTCGAGATGTCTATATTCAGCATCAAAACTTCAAAGCAGAAATAGAAAACGATGATTATAACGCCGAAGAGGAAGCGTATCTTGATGAATATTTAGATGACTTCTAAAACAAAAAAGGCTTGGGTATTTCCAAGCCTTTTTAGTTTGAATCAAGTTGTTTTAGAACGTGTAGTTGGCTTGAATACCGATCAGCCATGCATTACCGGTTGTTTCGCCAACAAACTCGCCACCAACCATTTGAGCCTTGTCGTCAGACTCGTAGCCGCGCGATTCTTTAATGGATGCATCTTTGGCAAAAATGTAGGTAAAGCCACCATCTAAGGACAACTGCTCAGTAAAATCATAGCTTGCACCAAAACTTAGCCAAGTGCGGTCAGTCTCTGGGATAGTAATGGTGCGGTTCTTGTCGCTAACCGCTGAAGTGTCGTAAGCAACACCTGTGCGTAGTGCGAGTTTAGAGTCAACCTGGTAGGTTGCACCGATAGCAAATCGGTAGTTGTCTTCCCAGTTCTCTACTTTTACCATTTGAGAGTCAAGAGTATCTAAATCAGCGTACAACTCTTTAAAACTGCTCCAATCGGTCCAGTTGATGCTTGCGTGCATTGCAAGTTTGTCAGAGATTTGGTGAAAACTTGATAGCTCTGCCGTTTGAGGCAGGGTCAGGTCCATTGAGCCTTTGCTTTCTTCGACTTGAAGGTTGGTAGAGTTGAGGATTTTTGCATCACCTGCCAGTTTTAAATCTACTGCAGATTTGTAGCTAAAACCAATACGATGTTGCTCATTGATTTGCCACGCTGCTCCGACTTGCCAGCCCCAAGCTTCATCGTCACCTTCCATATATTTTAAAGGCGTACCTTTTTGTAGCCCAAAACCAGCAAGGGCATTGACCTCCGGTGCAGTTGCTCCAAAGCTACCTTCACCCATCACGTAGCGTATACCACCGCCAATGCTGATCGCTTCGCTAATTTTATACGCAAGGTTGAGATTAGCTTCTTTGGTTATGATGCTGGCTTCGTTGCCAAAGTGAGAAGCAGCGAAATCTTTTCCTAAGTCGGTTTCCATGCCGTAGTTAGTACCTAACGCAAAGCCTACTGCGAGTTCGTCAGAGTAACGGTGTGAAATATAGAAGTTTGGGATAATAGCGTCGTGAGCGAAATCGTCAGACTTAGCTGTCGTTTTATTACCTGAAAGAGTCGTTGTGCCTTCCACATCAACATTGGGGTTTACATAAATAGCGCCAACAGAAATCTGAGTGCCTTCAAGGTGTGTCAGCATCGCTGGGTTACGCCACTGCGCACTCGCATTGTCGGCCATCGCAGCTTCACCTGCGTATGCGCGGCCAAGGCCGGTGGCTGAGTATTCTGCTAGCTGGAAACCAGCCGCATTAACGGAAGCTGACGTAGCCACTAGGCCAAAGGCCACGGCGAGAGAAACAAGTGTTTTATTAGTTTTCATTATAATGTTCGCTGAATTAAAGTTATATCCGTGGCAGTGATGATAAAGTTAGAGCTATTACTTTAAAAATAAAAAACAATGTATTGGTTGGTTTTGGTATTAAATTTTTTGATCATTTATTTTTGTAGTTTAAATGACTGCTTGTTAACGAACTGTTTCATTTTTTCAGCGTACACTTGTGTTGGATAGAAACCTTTGCGAGTACAGGTGTGCGCTCAGAATGGAAGGGTAGCTAGAAAATTATCTGTGGTGGTAGAGGTTTAGTCGATAAAAAGGCCAGCAAATGCTGGCCTTGAAAGAGTGTAATCGTTAGCTGAGATTAGAACTTATGCGTGTACTGGATCCCATATAGCATAGCAGTTGCTTTTGTAGTTGTATCTAATGTAAGTGCACCGCCACTTAGCGTATCTTCTACTTGCGTATTTTCACCCACTAGGTAGGTAAAGCCAAAGTCGAGTGCTTGATCTTTATTAAAGTGGTAAGTTGCACCAATAGAGTACCATTGGCGGTCTGAGTCAGGTACCGATACCGAAGTTAACTCATCCTGAACACCTTCATCGAACATATAGCCGATGCGCGCTTCCCAGTTTTGGTTGATGTAGTAAGTACCACCAATTGAGTAGTGGAAGGTGTCTTGCCACTTGTATTCTTTGATTTCGGTACCATCGGTAGTTACTAGGCGATCGAAGTCACCCCAACCAATCCATTGCACACTATAGTGAACGGCAAATGCAGTGTTTTCAATACGGTGATAACCAGAGAACTCCCACATATCTGGTAGAGGGATTTTCAGATCGCCAATATCTGAGTCACCTTGATACGATACAGTACCACCTACATCTTTCTCTGGACTGTAATGGTAGCTTAAACCAAAGCGGTTGTTTTCATTTAACTCAAAAACAGTACCCAAGTTAAAGCCCAGTGTCCAAGCGGATGCATCGATATCCATAAGAGACCTGGTTGTGTCGAGACCAGTATCTTTGGGAGGTGTTCCGTTGACGGCAATATTCATGTTTGATTGACGCTTTAATTCACCTTCACCGTAGATAATATCTAAGCCACCACCAATACTCCACTGCTCATTAATGCGGTAAGAAGCCGCTAAGAGGAAGTTCATTGTGCTTACATTGGTTACGCCACCAAAAGCGTCTGCACCAGGTACGACGCCAACGACATTTTGATTCACTGGGTTATCAATGAGTACAGTACCAGTGCCTGCGCCCCAGTTACTATCAAATTCATTAGTAGTACCAAAGTTAGAGTAAGCACCAAAACCTACAGCAACTTTATCGTTTACAGGGTGAACGACATAGAAGTTAGGTATTACTGATGTCGCATCATTCGTGGTGTCATCAATAGGCTGCGAGCCTAAAGCTGAAGTATAGGTTGAACCTTTAACCTTTACTTCTGAATCGATGACGTTGAAGCCAAGTGAAACTTCGGTACGATCAAACAGCGACATCGCTGCAGCGTTACGAGACATTACTGATGCGTTATCAGCAATAACCGCATCACCGGCGAACGCGCGGCCAAGGCCTGTGGCTGATTGAGAGTTAAGTTGGAAGCCAGCAGCGAGAGCGTGCTGCGAGGCGAGAGTGGCGGTAGTAATGGTCACTGCTAATAGTGATTTTTTAAACAGACGCGTCTTGTTCATTTTTGCTTTTTCCTTTTTGCTTCGCCTCTGCTGGGCGATATTATTTGAGCAAAAGCTCAGTGGTGGCTGATACTAAGCTCAAGTATAAGATATAGAAATCCGACCATTGCTAACTTGGGCGATAAAATTATGGAAATGATGTATATCTGGCAGGAAAGTGTTGCAAAAATGGTCTTTTTAGAGTCTTGACTCTAATTTTATGCTAAAAAAATGGCTTGGAGTAAATTTCCAAGCCATGATGATGATCACAAAATGTTATTGTTTTGTTAAATTGACGACTTAATGATTGATGACAGCTTTTGAGCGATGATAGCAACATTTTCACCTTGCTCACCCACTAAGATCAGACTGCTATTGCCCATTGGTTCAATCATCCCCGACATGCCATCTTTTTCAAACTGAGCGCTTTGCTCAGCGGCGATACCGGTTAAGAATAGGGTGACTTTGCCTTTTTCACCGCGAAATACCATATGGAGTGCGTTTGATTTACCAAAACCGCAGTGGTTGAGGTAGTACACATGGTAAGGAAAATTACTCACCAACTGGTGGTTAAACGGCGCCATTTTGGCATTGATCTGCGACGAGGGCACTTGTTCATCCAAATGTTCAACGAACGGTTTCTCATCGACCACATGTTGGATTGCAGTGGAAGCCAAACTTGCTTCGGCAGGCGTTACCACAATATTTCCCCAGTTGATTTGGCCCACTAGCAAACCGGCCACGAAAGCAATCGATGCTGCCATGGCCATCGCTTTGCGGGCAAAAGTCGGTCGAATGACTTTTTTCTCGTCTAGTGAAGAGGTTTGGTTAAATAAGATGCGATCGGCTAAGTCATCAGGCACGTCCACCTGCATCGCTTTGGCTATCTTTCTATCTAACTCCGCAATCTCTTCGGCAAATTGGTTGTTTTTATCGCTCGATTGTATCGCCGCTGATACATCTTTATCGCGGCATTTAGGGTCGGACATGATGCGTCGACGGAATTCTAACTCATCCATTTTGCTGCCCTCTTTGCTTGCTATCTATATCCAACATCTCTTTGAGTTGGTTCCTGGCTCGAAACAGGCGAGTCATTACTGTGTTTTTATTGAGATCCAAAATCTCACCAATCTCCTCACCACTAAATCCCCCGACGACCTGGAGAAAAAGGGGTTCGCGATACTCTTGTTCCAGTTTCATGATTTGCGCTTGAATCCACTCGGTCTGATGGTGCGGGTCATCACTGACCTTGGCATCATTGCCATGATCGTCAATATCGACTAAATCAAACTGCTTACGTTCGAAGCGGCGTGCGTTTTCGCGGCGCAATATGGTAATTAACCACGATTTGGCCGCTTTCTCATCTTGAAGGCTGTCGAGTGATTTCCATGCTCGCAAGCAGGTCTCTTGTACCAAGTCTTCGGCAATGCTCTGATCTTTACACAACCAGTAAGCATAGCGGAACAAGTCTCGGTGATAGGCTCTGACTAGCGCTTCATATTTTCTTTGTCTGTCCATATCCGAGTTGACCGGAGTGGTTGACTTTTTCTTTCCAAAAAATTTGGCAATAGACACTCAGCCCTCCTTAACTGCCCGGCAAAGTCCCGTGTTGTGCTCTTTATTCATTGCTACTCTCCAGACTCGCCACTGCTCTCAAATCATCACAGCGCGTTTTTTCATCTTCCAAAGCATAGGATTTGATGGTGTTTCTGATGCTGACCTAGGCTAAATTTCACTAATGGGTGATAAATCCACTTAAAATTGATCTAATTCAAAATCTAGCCAACTCTAACGGTTATAGTAATCCCTGTCATCTAGTCGGTGTTTTCACTGACAAGTTGAGCAAGATGACACTTCCTTTTGAAGGCTGACTTTACTTTCTCCTAATCAGGAAACTGATTATTTCAATTGGCGTAAGTTAATTGCTTTATACATTCCAACCACACAGTTCTGTGTGGTTTTTTTTTGCTTTCTATTCACCAATGAACCGATTTTCCTTTCTACTTTAGTTTCTATTCCACATTCGCTGGTTAGGGAATCTGGCTTAAGTCACGTTTATTCAAACGAGCGTTTGATTGAATTAACATTCTCGTTACAATGACCTGGTCAGACCTCTAAAAGATTAAGGAGCAACAATGGGCAAGCAGGAAGTGAAAACTCGCTCAGGAGAACGTGTCGCGATTGTCGCTGGTTTGCGGACGCCGTTTGCACGTCAAAGTACAGAATTTAGCCAAGTTCCCGCTGTCGATCTCGGGAAAATGGTGGTGAGTGATATGCTCGCTCGCACCGAAATCGATCCTAAATTAATTGAGCAAGTGGTGTTTGGTCAGGTTGTGCAAATGCCGGAAGCGCCGAACATTGCTCGTGAGATTGTGCTTGGCACAGGTATGCACATTCATACCGATGCTTACAGTGTGACGCGAGCTTGTGCGACCAGTTTTCAGTCGGCGGTGAATGTTGCGGAAAGCATCATGGCTGGGACGATTGATATTGGTATTGCAGGCGGTGCCGATTCTTCTTCTGTGTTGCCTATTGGGGTTTCGAAAAAGTTAGCGGCCAACTTACTGGCACTGAGTAAGACCAAAACTGTCGGGCAAAAACTCAACATCCTCAAAACGCTCTCTTTCAAAGATTTGATGCCAGTACCGCCTGCTGTTGCAGAGTACTCTACTGGATTGTCCATGGGTCAAACCGCTGAGCAGATGGCGAAGTCTCACGGTATCACACGTCAAGCTCAGGACGAACTGGCGCACCGATCACATACGCTCGCCGCGCAAGCATGGAGTGAGGGCAAAATAGAAGGCGAAGTGATGACGGCTTTCCCTGAGCCGTACAAACAGTGGATTAGTAAAGATAACAATATCCGCGAAGATTCGACGATTGAGGGATACGCGAAGCTTCGACCAGCCTTTGATCGTCAATATGGTAGCGTTACCGCAGCCAACAGTACCCCGCTGACTGACGGTGCGGCGGCGATTATGCTCATGCGCGAAGGCAAAGCAAAAGAGCTTGGTTTAGAGATCATGGGTTACATTCGCTCCTACGCATTTTCGGCGATTGGCGTAGAGACAGACATGCTGATGGGGCCATCTTATGCCACGCCGATGGCACTGGATAGAGCCGGTATCTCGCTGTCGGACCTGACCTTAATCGATATGCATGAAGCATTTGCAGCCCAAGCACTATCCAATGTGAAAATGTTTGCTAGCGACAAGTTCGCTCAGGAGAAACTAGGCCGCTCGAAAGCGATTGGTGAGATCGACATGGACAAGTTCAATGTATTAGGTGGCTCGATTGCTTATGGTCACCCATTTGCTGCGACTGGGGCGCGAATGATCACCCAGACCTTGAGAGAGCTCAAGCGCCGAGGGGGTGGTTTGGCATTGAACACCGCTTGTGCAGCAGGTGGTTTGGGCGCGGCAATGGTATTGGAGGTTGAATAATGAGCGAGCAAACAGCATTTAAACTAGCAATTGACGAACAGAATATCGCTTGGCTTTCGATTGACGTGCCGGGAGAGAAAATGAACACCCTCCAAGCGGCATTTGCTGAGGAAATGGAGGCGATTTTTGTTCAATTAGCCGAACATAAGTCAAGCTTGAAGGGATTGATCTTGCACTCCCTTAAACCAGACAACTTTGTTGCGGGTGCGGATGTGCGCATGCTTGATGCGTGCACCAGTGCCAAAGAAGCGCAGGCTTTGGCAGAGAGAGGTCAGCAGATGTTTCAGCAGTTAGCTGACCTCCCATATCCAGTGGTTGCTGCTATCCATGGCCCATGTCTTGGCGGTGGTTTGGAGCTTGCATTGGCGTGTGATTATCGCGTTTGTACTGACTCAGATAAAACGCGCTTAGGTCTGCCTGAAGTACAGTTGGGTTTATTACCGGGTTCGGGCGGTACACAGCGCCTACCTCGTTTAATCGGCTTGCTGCCATCTCTGGATATGATCTTAACCGGTAAGCAGCTGCGCGCGAAAAAGGCGAAGAAGCTGGGTGTCGTTGATCAAGTAGTGCCACACACTATTTTGCTCGATGTGGCAAAGGATCTGGTTGAAAAGCACAGTGGCAGTAAAAAAGCCAAGCGTAAAGTCTCGGCCAAAGAAAAGTTGATGGCCAATACTGGCCTCGGACGTAAAGTGATCTTTGAGCAAGCGGCGAAGAAAACCCGTGAAAAAACTCGTGGTAACTATCCCGCTGCTGATGCCATCCTTGAGGTGATTCGTTTTGGTCTTGAGAAGGGCTTCGACAAAGGCCAGCAAAAAGAGGCTGAGCGTTTTGGTGAGCTGGTGATGACGCCAGAATCGAAAGCGCTGCGCTCTATCTTCTTTGCCACCACAGAAATGAAAAAAGAGCACGGTAGCGACGCTGAGCCCAAAGCGGTATCTCGCGCTGCTGTGTTAGGTGGCGGGTTAATGGGGGCGGGTATTAGCCATGTCAGCGTTGCCAAGGCCAAGGTTCCGGTGCGCATCAAAGATGTCAGCAATGACGGCGTGCTCAACGCGCTCAAATACAACTATAAGTTGTTCGATAAGCAAAGAAAGCGTCGCATCCTTTCTAAAGCGGAGCTTCAAAGCAAAATGTTGCAACTGTCAGGCGGTACTGACTTCACCAGCTTTAACCACACTGACATGGTGATTGAGGCGGTATTTGAAGATCTTGCACTGAAACAGCAAATGGTAGCGGATGTCGAAACTCATGCGAAAGCTAGCACAATCTTTGCGACCAACACCTCGTCGCTGCCTATTCATCAGATCGCGGAAAAGGCGCAGCGCCCTGAGAATGTCGTCGGCTTGCATTATTTTAGCCCGGTCGAGAAGATGCCTTTGGTCGAGGTGATTCCGCATCAAGGCACGTCGGATGAAACCATATCGACAGCGGTCGATTTTGCGCGTAAGCAGGGTAAGACGCCGATCGTGGTCAAAGACTGCGCAGGGTTTTACGTCAATCGAATTCTTGCACCTTACATGAATGAAGCGGCGCAAGTACTGATGTCTGGTGAACCGATAGAGCAGCTTGATACCGCACTGCTTAACTTTGGTTTCCCCGTTGGACCTATCACTCTGCTTGATGAAGTTGGGGTAGATATCGGCGCGAAGATCATGCCTATTTTGGTTGCCGAGCTGGGCGAGCGATTCCAAGGGCCGGATGTGTTCGATAAGTTACTCAATGACGATCGCAAAGGGCGCAAGAGCGGCAAAGGCTTCTACACCTATAAAGGTAAGAAGAAAGAAGTCGATAAGTCTGTCTACAAGCTACTTGGTCTCACACCAGAGTCAAAAATGGCGGAAAACGAGATAGCGATGCGATGCGTACTGCCAATGTTGAATGAGGCAGTGCGCTGTCTTGACGAAGGCATCATTCGCAGCCCTCGTGATGGCGATATTGGGGCTATCTTCGGTATTGGCTTCCCACCGTTCCTCGGAGGACCGTTCCGTTACATGGACCAGATCGGCATCAAGCAGTTGGTTGAAATCATGAATGAGCACGCGCAGAAGTACGGTGACCGTTTTGCACCGTGTGATGGTTTATTGACCCGTGCAGGCATAGACGCAAGTTTCTACTCTTAAGTACCCGTCACTCAAAGGCGAACCGAATGGTTCGCCTTTTTTGTTGATGAGAGTTATTATCAAGAAGAAATAAGAACCTGTTCAAAAGGATAATAAATGGACGCTCTAGATCTCTTGCTCAATCGTCGTTCAATCGCGAAACTCTCCGAACCCGCGCCAGAGGGTAAGGCACTAGAAAATATCATTCGTGCAGGTCTGCGCGCCCCCGATCATGCGGGACTGACCCCGTGGCGTTTTGTTATTTCTCAAGGGGAGGGGCTACACAAACTGTCTAAGATTTTGGTTCAAGCGGCACAAGCGGACCAGAGTGAGGAGAGTGTGGTTGAGAAAGCAAAGAATGCCCCGTTTCGCGCGCCTATGGTGATTACCGTAATTGCCAAAGTGACACCGCACGACAAGGTGCCTGCCTTCGAGCAACACCTCTCTGCTGGCTGCGCCGTGCAGGCGATGCAAATGGCAGCAGTCGCACAGGGTTATCAAGCGTTTTGGCGCTCAGGTAAGTGGATGTTCCACCCTCATGTTCATCAGGCATTCAATCTCAGCGGCGAAGACCAAATTGTTGGTTTCCTCTATTTAGGAACCCCAGGTTGCACGCCGATGAAGGTGCCAGAACGCGACTTGAGTCAGTTTGTCGAATACCTCTAAAACCCAAGAGCTTGGCAGTATACCAAGCTCTTTTTGTTAATGAATGTTGTAGGCGATGACAAAGTCGATAAACAGCCTCACCTTCTCTGGTAGGTGATCTTTGTGGTTATAAAGCATGTAGATATCGCGAGGGTTAGCGCTCCAGTCTTCTAACACTCGAATCAGACTACCATCGTCAATAAACTCTTTGATCATTACATCCGGCATCAGAGTAATGCCTAGCCCGTCAGAGCAAGCGCTGCGCACCACGTTGAGGGTGTTCGCCTGAAAGCGCCCCTGATCGTTGTTAATTACGGTTTCGCCACTATTGTTTGAGAGTTGCCACTTTATCAGTGGTGCGCCTTTGACCAGTGAATGCTGGTGCAACTGCTCGGCATGCTTGGGGGCTGGGTGATGTTTTAGATACTCGGGACTTGCCACCAATATATCAGCCACCGAACTGATCTTGCGTGCGATAAGACTTGAGTCGCGTTGTGGGCCAACGCGGAAAATTACATCCCACTCGGTAGGGTCAAGCTGATCGGCATGGTTGCTGGTGGTCAGTTCTATATTGATGTCGGGATATTGCTTCATAAAAGCATTGAACATCGGCATCATCATTCGCTTGGTCAGATTAGACGGCGAATTGATGCGAATCTTACCCGCGGCTCCGCGACATTCATCGCTGATTTCTTCAGCGGCGCAGGTCAAGCGATTAAGTAGTGGCGAGCACTCATTGTAAAAACGTTCCCCCGCTTCCGTGAGGGAAAGTTTACGCGCATGGCGGTTAAGCAGTCGCAGGTTAAGAGACTCCTCCAAAGCTTGAATTCGTCGCGTGATAGTGGCGACAGGTATCATGGTTTTACGGGAAGTTGCGGTGTAACTCCCGTTTTCTACCACTAATCTGAACAGGTTGAGATCATCTAATTTCATTGCGCTAGACACATACTTTTACGAATTTGATTAATTTATCGTTATATCAAACGTCAAAGCTTGAGTGACATCAACAACTTTGGCGAAATTTGATATTCCATACATATAGTATGCAACCCAAGTCAAAAGTGGAAGATTTGTATAAATCGCCTTTCGAGACTACTTTTAAAGAGCAATTTATTTACAAATAACAATAATAATACGAGCAGTCGTTGTTTTTAGGTGTGAGGCGAAGATGTATGCATAAAGCAATTGAAGTTGGGACTAGCCAGACGCCCTCGGTGTCCACTGGTCAAAAAATGATTATGCTGGTCGACGACGATCCGATTTTTCGTCGTATTACCTCTGGCTTTTTGTCCGCCCAAGGCTACCAAGTGGTTGAAGCTCAGGATGGCCTTGATGGACTACAAAAGCTTCGTTGTAATGCTCCCGACCTTATCTTGTGCGATCTTTCTATGCCGATTCTTGATGGGATCGAGTTTGTCGAAGAGGTGAGCTTAGAATACCCATCATTACCCATGATCGTGGTATCTGCGACCGATGAAATCTCGGATGTAGCCAAAGCGCTGAGGTATGGGATCAAAGACTTCCTCGCCAAGCCGATCAGCAATCATCAGCACCTAGCCTGTGCGATTGAGAATACGCTCGACGATTCAGACAATCATTTAAGTGATCAAAGAGACTTTTCGAGTCAATGGTTTCGTATAGATAGCGGCGAGGTTCCGGAAGAACAGGAGCTGCACTGGCACTTAGAATACCTGGAAGACAATCCGAGTGCCGCCAAAGATCTTCTCCATGCGTTGCTTCCAGATAAAGATACCTCGCAAGGGGATTGGAAATGCAGTTATCGATTGCTGCAATCGACGGATGTGATGCCACTGGTGTTTGATTATGCTTGGCTGATGAATGGGCAATTCGCTTTCTATTTGGTGGACTCGGCCGCAGATGGGGCGCATGGCGCGGCAACAACCTTGTTGGTGCGAGCCCTGTTCCATGACTACCTACGCAATCTCAAATCGTTTAATGCCGACCTAAAAGATCTCGCGTCTTTACTCGAAAAAGGGATCAAGTGCTCGGATTGCAGCACGCCGGTTAGAGCATTGTTTGGTGTCGCTGACTTATCTGAAGGGACACTCGATTTACTTCCAGCTGGCCTTGATGCGCAATGGGCGAATGGCTATTTCTCTCAGCATATTTCAGCGGGTGTGTCACTAGGGGAAAACTGCATCAAGAACTTTATGACCACCGACTTGTCGATTCAGTCGGGCTGTCAACTGACGCTCAGTTGCCTCGGCTCGAGCAGTTTTAGTCTCGATATTTACCGCGGCAATAAAGCGTAAATCCACCTCTATTAACATTTCTATAAAAACCCTAATTTTACTCGGTGTTTGTCACCGAGTGATTAGGGTATAGTCCGCCACAAACAAAAATAGCCCATCTCGTTAACATCTGAGAATAGGGCGAAAGTATCGTCACTTTTTAGAGAAGCAAGCTCATGGCAGACAAAGATTTTAAAGAACCTTATAATATTTTCTATTTTCTTGGATTTATCGCGGTACTGTTGATCCCAACATTACCCGCGACATTGACTTGGATTCGCGTATTTAATGGCTACGCGGGTTTCTAACTGAGCCACCGAAAGGAGCATACCATCATCATTCGTCGAGTCTTTCTCAATATGGTGGGTATGCTCAGTCTAGCGCTAGGCGTGCTAGGCATCTTTCTTCCTCTTCTCCCAACCACTCCCTTCATCATCCTGGCCAGCGCTTGTTTTATGCGTAGTAGCCCTGCATTCCATTCATGGCTCCATCAACACAAAATGTTTGGACCGATACTTGATAATTGGCACCGACACCGAGCGGTTACGCGTAAGGTTAAAATCCGTGGCGCATTGTGCATGGCACTCAGTTTTAGCTTTTCTATCTGGGTGGTGCCGCACGACTGGTTAAAGATTATGCTGCTAATGATGTTAGTGGTCATGCTCACTTGGTTTATTCGTTTACCTGTGATTGAGTACCTTGCCGATAGCGAAGAAAATCACTAAGATTGCTGGGAAGTGTGCCCGCTTTTATAGTGGGCGTTTGTTTTTTAGGCACAGCAAACCTGGGTATCTGTTTCGATTGACGGCCGCAGGTAATAATGTGCTGAAACTATGCTAGACCTCGCGATAAAGTGAGTTAGCTAATTGAAGTAAAGAGTTATGACAACTGAAACTATTGCTCTGATCAAATCGAGCATCAAAAGCATTCCAGATTACCCAAAACCAGGCATTCTATTTCGTGACGTCACCAGCTTGATGGAAGATGCTCAAGCTTATCAAGCGACCATTCAACTGCTCGTTGATCGTTACAAAGAGATGGGCTTTACCAAAATTGTGGGAACTGAAGCTCGCGGTTTCCTGTTTGGTGCGCCGCTAGCATTAGAACTTGGGGTGGGTTTTGTGCCAGTGCGTAAACCGGGCAAGCTACCACGTCAGACGATTGCACAGTCTTATGAACTTGAATACGGTACTGACACGCTTGAGATCCACGTTGATGCTATCAACGAAGGCGACAAGGTACTGGTTGTTGACGATTTGCTTGCAACCGGCGGCACCATTGAAGCGACCACTAAACTAATTCGCCAACTTGGCGGGAATGTAGAACACGCTGCATTTGTGATTAACCTTCCGGAAATTGGTGGTGATAAACGTCTTGAAGGCTTAGGACTCAATGTTTACAGCATTTGTGAATTTGAAGGTCACTAATCAGATAGGTTATCTATGGGTATAGTTTCATGAGCTATCTTGCTTTAGCACGTAAGTGGCGTCCTACCAAATTTGATGAAGTGGTAGGGCAATCACACGTATTAACCGCGCTGGAAAATGCGCTCGCGCAGAATCGTCTTCACCATGCCTACTTGTTCAGTGGCACTCGAGGCGTCGGTAAAACAACCATAGGTCGACTGTTTGCGAAAGGGTTGAACTGTGAGACGGGCATTACCGCGACTCCTTGTGGCGTATGTGATACCTGTCAAGAGATTGACCAAGGGCGATTTGTTGATCTGCTTGAGATAGATGCTGCGTCGCGAACTAAAGTTGAAGATACTCGTGAGCTACTCGATAACGTTCAGTACAAACCGGCCCGTGGACGGTTCAAGGTTTACCTGATCGACGAAGTGCACATGCTCTCGCGCCACAGTTTTAACGCGTTGCTAAAAACACTAGAAGAGCCGCCGGAGTATGTGAAGTTTCTACTCGCGACTACCGATCCGCAGAAATTACCGGTCACGATTTTATCGCGCTGTCTTCAGTTTCACCTGAAACCGATCAGTGTCGATACCATTCATCAGCAATTGGATCATATCCTCGCCCAAGAGCAGGTCGACGCTGAGTCGCGAGCACTGGGTATGATTGCCCATGCTGCCGATGGTAGTATGCGCGATGCGCTCAGTTTGACTGATCAGGCGCTCGCATTGGGTAATGGACAAGTGTTGACCGACAGTGTGACTCATATGTTGGGCACGCTTGATACCGATCAAGCGCTGCACTTGTTAGAGTCTGTGGCGTCGAAGCAACCGCAAGCCGCCATGGCTTGCATCGCATCGTTGGCACAAAACGGTGTGGAGTGGGATGGATTACTGCAACAACTCGCGAGCCAGTTACATCGCATCGCTATGTATCACGCTTTGCCTGCAACGCTTGATACCGCGCAGCCAGATGCCGAAAAAATCGAACTGTTGAGTCGAGCACTGTCACCAGAAGACGTTCAGCTTTACTATCAAATTGCGTTGAAAGGTCGTCAAGATCTGCCGTTAGCGCCGTCGCAGCGAGTCGGGCTAGAAATGGTTGTGTTGCGAATGTTGGCGTTTCGTCCGGCAACTCCGCAAATCAACCTGATTTCAACCGCAGTCGATGAGCAGCCTCCTGTTGCACCAGCGCCTGTTAACCAAGCTCACACGGAGCCGCAGCCAGCGCAAGCTTCTCCAGTTGCACCGCAACAGCCTAGCTACGAGACGCCGGAGTACATGCCTGAACCCCCTCCTTATGAAGGGCCAGAGTATCAGTCGGTACCAGAGAGTGAGCCTTATCCACCGCAACCCATGGCTAAGCAAGAGAGCGCTCCTCAGGCTAGTGAAGCCCGAGCGAGCTCGCCTTTAAGTGGTTTGCGCCATCAACTGCGCTCTCAACGCAAAGGTTTGGGTGCAAGCCAAGGTAACTCGCCAAAAAAGATTAGTGCGACATCTGTAAAAAATGAATCGGTTCTTGAGCGTGTGGCACAAAAACACCCTGGATCGACGCAGATGTCGTCAGCTTCTTCCGTTTCACAATCTGCGGCTGCACCAGCGAAAGATGAACCGTATCAGTGGAAACCAACTCAGCCAGTGACTGAGAAACCTGCTTCAGAACTAACACCCTCACTGTTAAAAAAAGCGCTAGAGCACGAGAAAACGCCAGAAATGGCGCAAAAGCTAGTGGATGAAAGTTTAGAACTTGATGAGTGGGCTAAGTTAATTAGTCAGTTGACCACTGCCAAACTTACCGAGCAGTTGGCCTTAAATTCAAGCTTTCAACGCAATGGTAATACCATCGCCTTGACTCTACGACCATCGCAAGCTCATCTGAATACAGACAAAGCACAGAGTGAACTGTTGCAGGAGCTTAATAGAGTGTTGGGTGAGGAACTGCATCTCACTGTCGAAGTCGGTGAAGCAGGAGAGACGCCACTCGAACTGAGAGATAGATTATACCAAGGTCGTTTGCAACAGGCTTTTACCAGCCTAGAGACTGACCCTCATGTTCAGTTTATTGAGCGACGGTTTGCAGCGCAGCTCGATAAAGAGAGCATTAGACCGATTTAACCTCGTGGGGTTGAACTTAACGGTTTTGCCCCCATCTAAATAACGAAACAAGCTACATAACCAGAGAGATAAACATGTTTGGTAAAGGCGGTATGGGCAACCTAATGAAGCAAGCCCAGCAGATGCAAGATCGCATGCAAAAGCTTCAAGAAGAGATCGCCAATATGGAAGTCACCGGCGAGTCTGGTGCTGGCCTTGTTAAAGTGACGATCACAGGCAGCCACAGCGTGCGTCGTGTAGAAATCGATGAGAGCCTGATGGAAGACGACAAAGAGATGTTAGAAGACTTGATCGCCGCTGCGTTCAATGACGCTGCACGTCGTGTCGAAGAAACTCAAAAAGAGAAAATGGCGGGCGTTACCGGTGGCATGCAGCTACCGCCAGGCATGAAGATGCCATTTTAATTGAGTCATCGTTAATGCGTACCAGTCATATGCTGGAGCAATTGATGGAGGCCTTACGTTGTCTACCTGGGGTGGGTCCCAAGTCGGCACAGCGTATGGCCTTTCATTTGTTACAGCGGGATAGAAAAGGTGGCCTCCAATTGGCTGATGCACTGAGCCAAGCGATGACCGAAATTGGTCATTGCAACGAGTGTCGTACCTTTACCGAAGAAGAAACGTGCCACATCTGTACCAACCCCAAGCGACAAGAAAATGGCCAGATTTGTGTGGTTGAAAGCCCTGCGGACATTGCGGCGGTAGAGGCGACCGGGCAATATTCTGGACGTTACTTTGTGTTGATGGGACACCTGTCGCCACTTGATGGTATCGGTCCAAGTGATATTGGCTTAGACGTGTTAGATTACCGTTTGCGCCGCGGTGATATCAGTGAAGTGATATTAGCAACCAACCCGACAGTCGAAGGGGAAGCCACCGCTCACTATATCGCTGAGCTCTGCCACGAACATCAGGTTCAGGCGAGTCGGATTGCCCATGGTGTTCCCGTGGGTGGCGAGCTTGAGTTAGTCGATGGCACTACCTTATCTCACTCACTGTTAGGTAGACAAAAGCTTTAGCTCTTGAACGAACTTAAATAAAGGCGATTCCCTGAGGATCGCCTTTTTTGTTTATTGCAAGATTAACCCACTGGTTAGGGGTAAGCTGGGAGTGAAACTAAATGTATCGCCCCCTAGATTTATCGTATCGATATACTCGGCAAACTGCGCTGCGGATTTGCTGTTTTCAGCGCCTGTCAAGCGCAAGTAGACTCCACGCAGCTTATCATTCGCCGCGATAGTCACACATCCTTGCTCTGCATCTGAACCGGCTAAGCAAAGCCGAATGCTGCTGGTGGTGAGTCGAGTCAGTAAGGCGAGAAAAATTTGGTCATCAAACGCCCCGCTGGCGCTAAAATCCAACTCGATTTCTTTGGTGGATGATAATTTCGCTAAGGCAGTGTCGAGCTCCAGCAGTAACGCTTGGCTGCTGGAGGCATATAACGCGTTAAACGCCACTGTTCCGACCCCGTTGTTTTGTGACCACACCACAGATTGGCCTTTTTCTGGGCTGTTATCAAGGTTGACCTTGTGCAGTTCGAATGAGTCAGTTTCCAGTTCATCGACTATCTTAGTCACCAACTCTAGCCATTGTTGATGCGATTCGATTTGGTCGACCTCGACTAAGTAGGGTTGATAGAGAACTTGCCACTCGTCCTGTATCGAAGGGTAACGGTTTGGATCGCTGGCTAACGTGTTCCACATTAAATCGTAATCGTCGCTGTAGGTCAGGCTGCTGCTTGCTGCAGCGACTTCGGCGCTCTGGGTGAGAATGATAGTGACACTGTCGGTATTACTGCGTCCACCGCTATCTTTGACATACAGGTCAAACCTATAGCTTCCAGTGATTGTCGGGTTAAGTATGGTTGCTGTCAGTTTGTCGGCGTTGAGAATGGTCAGCTGCGCTGGACCCGCCGTTTGAGTCCACTTTGTCTCTTTGATCGAGTAGACGTGTTTCGGGTAAGTCTTCGCTGAGCCAGACAAAGTGATTTGGCTTTGCGGTAAGGTATAGACTTTATCGCTACCTGCATTGACAGTGGGTTTAGTGTACTTCTCGACATCACTACTGCCACTACCGCATCCAGAGGCAGCGATCGCTACTAAAACGAACAATAGTCGCATCAACCCATGCATCGTTTGTTTACGGTTAAAGTGTTCAGTGATTTGATGGCGTTTAACAGAGAAGAGAGATGAACCAGCGTACATGTAAGCTCCTTGAAAGAGTGAGTGGCGTTATCCACTTCACACTAACATTCACGCTGGTTATTGTTCGTTGGCAGTTTATGGACGAATTGTGTCCGATTTGGTCACAATGGCCGATGGGGTCTCCGGTGCGCTTCTCGTAGGCCAAGTCAGCGTAAACTGTGCGCCGCCCAATGTAGAGCAAGAGACTGTCGCACTGCCTTGATGCCACTGCATTACTTGGCGAACGATTGCCAAGCCTAGGCCATGACCTTTGTCGCTGCTCCGCTCTTGGTTGTCGAGCTGAGTAAAGGGCTCGAAGACTTTGTCATGCTCTTGTACGGGAATTCCAGGTCCATCGTCTTCAATGAGGATTCGGTAAAAGTGCGACTCTTTAGCAAAAGAAATCATAATCTTGTGATTGGCGAAGCGACTTGCATTGGTCAATAGGTTCTTCACCGCGCGCATCAAGCCCGCTTTATCAACAAACAGCTTATGATTGCGTAGGTCGGGTGAACAATAGAACCTGACTTCGAGCTCTGAATGTTCAAGGCAGAAATAGTCGACTTCTTTCGCCAAATCATCAGCAAGGCAACATGATGAAAATTGAGTGATGTCCGCAATTCGGCTGTAGCGAGACAGTAAAAGATTTTGGTTTATCAAGTGGTCTAAGTCGTCGATGCTGGATTGAATCGTATTGTGGTACTTGTTTTTTTGCACCTCTGATAGAGATTCATCTTCAAGCATTTCCAAGGCAAACCTCAGTCGATATAGCGGTGTACGCAAGTCATGGGCAACAGCGTTGGTCAGCTCTCGTTGGCCAGCAATCAATCTCTCGATATTGTCTGCCATGGTGTTGAATGACGTGCTTAGTTGAGACACGACAGATAAACGTGATGCTTTAGCTCGTTTAGAAAGCACCCCTTTACCAAATTCGTTGGCAGTTTGCACCAATCGTTTGAGGTCACGCCACAAGGGAAATACCCATAGCACTAAGGCGAGAGAAATGATCAAAAAGAACAGCCCGCCAATGGCGGAAGTCAGTTTCATTTGGGTTCGCTGCGACATGTCATCTTGAATGTGCAGCCAGATATTTTTTTCAACAGGGGCGAGAAGTTCGACTTGTCCACGTGAATTAAGGTAACTGACGATATTATCGGAAGCACCTTCTACGGCCTTAAGGCCACTGGGAGAAAGGTCACTGAGCGATTTTAAGCTGATTTGAAACGGTATGCGGTTATTTTTTTCTGCTAAATCCTGTTGCCACTGTGCTTTGGGCAGAGCGCGCAGTTGTTCTGAAGCCAGATAGAGGGTGCCTCTGGCCTGATTTAGAACGGCGAGTTCAGTAGACTCGTTGAGTGCGAAATATATCAGATAGTCACTCGAACCGACACGCTTGAGAAGGGCCATAGGGTCGCCAAACAAAAAAGCAGTGTCATCACGCTCGATGGCCTCCATTATCTCGATATTATCTTGATAGGTGTCTATTAGCTCTAACCTAAGCGGATAAGCAAAGTGCTTGGCGTAAGATTGGACGATGTCTTGCCACTGACTCTGTGGGGTATCTATTAGTTTATCGATTAGGATATCAAAGCTGACGGTGTATATCTGTTTGTAGAACTGCTCAGAGAATGACTCGTTTAAACGTTGGATTGGATTAAAGGAAGTGGGGAGAATTAGCAGGACAATTGGTACGAATACCGCCAACCACAGAACAATGAACGCTCTAATCATAGACTTTTTCCTGATGGGAGACACACAACTGGTAGCCAATGCCGCGTACGGTTTTGATTAAGGTCGGCGCTTGAGGGTCATCATCGAGTGTACGGCGCAGGCGGGAAATGCGTCTATCGATGGAGCGGTCGAGACCATCATATTCAAACCCGCGTATTGATTGCGCAATCTCATCACGTGACACCACATGGCCTGCATTTTTCGCCAGCAAAACAAGCAGATCAAATTCTGAAGTCGTCAGCTTTAGCGCTTGACTGTTTACCATCACCGCGCGGTGCTGCAGGTTAATGGTCAGACGACCAAGCTTCATTTGATGTTGTTGTGATTCGGTTGATTGGCGTTCTTGGCGACGGAGTAATGCTCGAATACGTGACAAAAGCAGGCGCGGCTTTATCTGCTTTACGACATAGTCATCAGCGCCAAGCTCGAGCCCCATGACTTGGTCAATATCGTCATCGAGTGCGGTTTGCATCAAAATCATGCCGCGGTATTTCGATCGTATCGCTCGACAGACATCCATGCCATTGAGCCCGGGTAGCATGATATCGAGAATAATCAAATCAGGTTGAGTAGAGAGAATGGCCTCAACGGCTGTGATGCCATCTGAGATAACGTCCACGCGAAACTCGTGGTTGTGCAGAAAGTCTCTAATTAAGTCAGCGAGCTCGAGGTCGTCTTCAACGAGTGTGATCGAATAAGTGGTATCTGTAGCCATTACTCAATAAACCGAAAATGAATAATAGCAAACTATAACTCACTCCTATCGATTGCAATGTGACGATTTGTGACGTGAAGGGAAAGTTGTGACGCGTTTACTAAAAATGGCTAGGTGTTATTGTGGGGAAGGAATGAGCTCAAGTAGCGAGTTCAAGCTCAGTAATATTCTCCAATGCCTGTTGATTGGATGAGCCACATACCACAGGACATGGCTTAAACTCATGGCACACCTTAGGCCTTTCCGGTTTGCCAAACAGCTGGCACAAGTTATCGTCGTTGAGTTGCACACATCTTACACCAGCAGGTTTGCCGCCTGGCATACCTGGAATGGCAGAAGAAATACTCGGCGCGATACAGCAAGCGCCGCAGCCTAATCGACAGTCCATATTATGTTCCTCAAGTGATAATGGCCGGAATGCTACCATTCAATGTGATCTGTGTCACCTACCTGTGGTTAATGTTTAATCAGTAATGGCGCGTGTTTAACACATCGGATCAGTCAATTTGTGACTTCGATATCCATTTAATTGACTGATGTGTCAATAAGTTCGCAACAAGATTAACCTGATAAGACCGAGAAATGGGTGGTGAGTGTATTTGTGTTTGCTTAAGTAGCTAGCACTAATGTCATTTATTAAAGTGTGCTTATCTGGGTGAAATTGCTGAATAAGGATAACGTAATTCCACCATCTAATTGACAGTATGCTGTATTAATCTTGTGATCGACAAATTTGTCATTAATAACTCTTTATAGTTAGTGATAATTCTCTCTATTTTAATGGCCTGATTTAATTAAAGCTAAATTAGTTGTAATCACAAAATTACTGGCAGTTTATTGCCTGGTGTCTGGTAAAAAATTGCTTGAAATATACGGTTTATTGCTTAAGGATATAGCGCAAATCAGCCACAGCAGTGTTATTCGCGCCGATATTTATTGGTGTGTTATTTGCTAACAGTTGGTGCTTTATTATTTGTGAGGTCGAAACCAATATGGGAAATGGAATTATTGTTGGGCACATTGGAACAGACCATGATGGTTTTCCACCCACCCCGGTGATTGCTGGTTCTGGCACGGTTAAAATTGATGGAATACCGGCGGCTCGTCAAGGCGATCCCCTTGCCCCTCACGATAAACCGAAAAACCCGACTCACGGACGCTCAATTTCCGCAGGGTCAGGCACGGTTAAAATGGATGGTAAGCCAGCGGCAAGAGCAGGGGACGCGGTCAGCTGTGGCGGAGTATTGCAAGGTGGAAGCAGTGTCAATATTGGTTAAGTTACGAATTTTCCTGTTGCTTTTATTTGTATCGAGCCTGTCTGCCTACGCGACAGAAAACTATCATATCGATCAAATGAGTGCCAATGAGGCGTACGCTCATGGTGCACTATTGCGTGCCCAGTTTAAAACGCGTGAGGCTCGCCAATACTTGAAATATGCAGCCGACAAAGGTCATGCCGATGCTGCGTATTTGTATGCCATGGATTCACTCGAGTACCGTCACTCTGCGCGTGTTAGTGAGCATGCGCAACAGTATTTAGAGCAAGCGGCTGAGGGGCGAAGCCTGTTTGCATTAAATTATATTTATCAGTCTGGTGATTGGGTGAGTCAGGCCAAACGCAGCAACTATCAAAATCAGTACTTCAATCTGCTGATTGAACTGGGCGCAACACAACCAGGAAGAGCATTTTTACTGTTATCCGAATATTTTCGTCATAGTGATCCAGAGCTTTCAAACTATTACTTATCCAAGGCGAGAGCGTTTGAATTGCCGCAAGCAGAAATGACTTACGCTTCGCGTTTAGAGCATGGCGAAGGGGATTACTTTTTTGACAGCTCCCGCAATGCGGCGATTAGAGACAGTTATTTTACTGCGGCGAGTGAGGGTTATATCCCTGCGACCAAAAAATATGTGGCTTTGTTAGAGCAACAAGGAAAGTTTAAGCAAGCATTGCAATGGCGCGAAAAGGCACTCGCTCAAGGTGATGTTACTTCTTTAGTCACGCTCGCGAGAATATACAGCGGTCAGAGTACACGTTATAGCTTTGTTTCCGCAGATTTGGCTAAAGCCAAAGCGTATCTAGAACACTATTTGGAAACCGCAGGGAAAGATCGCTTGCTTCAGACGTATGAAAAAGTCGAGCAAGATTACAAAGACATAATCGAGATGATGTCTGCACCACAACTTGCGCAATCTGACCAAATAAAACAAGAGTTAGTTAATCAGCCACCGTTTTATCATCACGATTATTTGTGGCTCGAGAATACAGAAAGGGTGATTTTCGAGTGAGTTATTCTAACCAGTATCTAGAATAAGTGTGTCTTGATAGACAAATAACCAAGCAACGTATTAAATGAGTGCCTTCTTTTTGTCTTGGTATTTTAATAGTGATGTTAATTAAAAAAACAGTTAATTATATATTGAGTAATTACTTAGTCCTTTTTTGATTAGCTTTTAAGTAAATAGAATTTGATGAAATGCTTAATAAGCCTGTATTGAATAAATACATGGGCCATGAGCTATTTTGTCATAAATACCACCATCCATTTAATTAATATCGGAGAACTTTGATTATGTCTAAGGAAGGAAGCGTTGCTCCTAAAGAGCGGATTAACATTAAGTATATCCCTGCTACCGGCGACGCTCAGGCTGAAGTTGAACTACCACTTAAAACCTTAGTAGTTGGTGATTTCAAAGGCCACACCGAAGAAACACCAGTCGAAGAACGCAGTACCGTTTCAGTTGATAAAAACAACTTTGAGTCTGTGATGCGTGAAAGTGAGCTGAGTCTGTCGACTTCGGTCAAAAGCAAACTCAGTGACGACGAGAACGCTGAATTGCCTATCGAACTGCGCTTTAACTCTTTAGCTGATTTTGCACCAGACTCGATTGCGAGTCAGGTTCCAGAGCTAAACAAGCTAATCGAACTGCGCGAAGCTTTGGTTGCATTGAAAGGTCCACTTGGCAACATCCCTGCGTTTCGTGAGCGATTACAAGAACTCCTCCACTCGCAAGACTCACGCGACAAGCTGCTCGAAGAGCTCAACCTAGTGAGCGAAGAGTCTAAATAGAACAAGAGATCAACTAACAACAATCGTCATTTATTGGATTAGGAAATACCTGATGTCTACAGAAACGGTACTAGAAAGACCCCAGTTAGCTGAGGGCGGCTTACTAGACGAAATCATGGCTCAAACTAAGATTGCGCCAAGTGAAGAAGGCTATGATATTGCGAAAAAAGGCGTTGCTGCCTTTATCGAGAACTTGATTGGCTCACAACAAACAGAAGAAGCAGTCAATAAATCTCTCGTTGACCAGATGCTGGTTGAGTTAGATAAGAAGATCAGTGCGCAAATGGATGAAATCCTCCACGATAGCCAGTTCCAACAGATGGAATCTGCATGGCGTGGACTAAAACTCCTAGTAGACCGCACCGATTTTGGCGAAAACAACAAAATCGATCTGCTCCACGTGACTAAAGAGGAGCTGCTGGAAGACTTCGAGTTTGCACCAGAAACTACCCAATCTGGTTTATATAAGCATGTTTACTCGTCAGGCTATGGCCAGTTTGGTGGCGAACCAACAGGCGCTATTCTGGGTAACTACATGTTCACCCCATCAACGCCAGATATGAAGCTGCTGCAATACATGGGATCACTCGGTGCGATGGCTCATGCGCCATTTATCTCAAGTGTTGGTCCTGAATTCTTTGGTATTGACTCATTTGAAGAGCTACCAAACATCAAAGATGTTAAGTCTATTTTTGAAAGTCCAAAATACACTAAATGGCGTTCGCTGCGAGAGTCAGAAGATGCTCGTTATCTTGGTCTGACCGCGCCTCGATTCTTGCTTCGTGTCCCATACGACCCAGTCGAAAACCCAATCAAATCGTTTAACTACTCAGAGAGTGTTGCCCAGTCTCATGAACACTACCTTTGGGGTAACACGGCGTTTGCCTTTGCAACGCGCTTGACCGATAGCTTTGCTAAATATCGTTGGTGTCCAAACATCATCGGTCCTCAAAGCGGTGGTGCGGTTGAAGATCTTCCAGTACACGTGTTTGAGTCTATGGGCGCACTGCAAGCCAAGATCCCAACCGAAGTACTCATCACAGACCGCAAAGAGTTTGAGTTAGCGGAAGAGGGCTTTATTGCACTAACGATGCGTAAAGGTAGCGATAACGCGGCGTTCTTCTCTGCCAACTCGATTCAAAAGCCGAAAATCTTCCCGAACACTAAGGAAGGTAAAGAAGCTGAGACCAACTACAAGTTGGGTACACAGCTTCCTTACATGATGATCATCAACCGTCTTGCTCACTACATCAAAGTGCTGCAGCGCGAACAGATTGGTTCTTGGAAAGAGCGTCAAGATCTGGAACGCGAACTCAATACTTGGATTAAACAGTACGTTGCTGACCAAGAGAACCCGCCAGCAGACGTACGTAGCCGTCGTCCTCTTCGCGCAGCCAAGATTGAAGTGGCTGATGTCGAAGGAAACCCAGGCTGGTACCAAGTGTCTCTCTCTGTTCGCCCTCACTTCAAGTACATGGGTGCAAACTTTGAGTTGTCACTGGTTGGTCGCCTTGATCAGGCGTAGATCAGCATGACGTACTTTGCTCCTGAAGAAAGTACGTTCGGTGTTGGCTTCTTCGAACGTTTAGAAGCCAACACTAAGAACGTTTCCCTAACGCAAGGTCCACAGCCAAGTGATGTTGTTAGGTCGATAAAGCGCAATGTATCGATGATTTTGAATACACGAGTTGGTGGGGCGCAGAGCTCTCCAACCCTAGGGTTGATCGATTTTAACGATGCGACGCTCGACACGTTAGATCTGTCGCTCAAGGTTAAGTTGGCGATTCAAGATTGTCTGCAGAACTACGAACCGCGACTTAAAAACATCGAAGTGGTTGCAGAGACCGACAGTTTTAGCCCGCTATCGCTGCAGTTTCGAATTACGGCACAAATTAATAGTGAGGCGATCCATGACCGAGTGCAAATCAACTTGCTATTGGATCAAAACAGAAAATACCGAGTGATTTAGGGACTATGACTCAAGACAAGTATTTCAGAGAAGAGCTGGCTTTTTTGAAAGAACAAGGGCGTGAATTCACCGAAATTCACCCACAGCTATCTCGTTTCTTGCATGGCCGTACGATGGACCCTGATGTGGAACGGCTACTGGAGGGGTTTGCGTTTTTGACCGCACGCCTGCGAGAAAAAGTAGAAGATGAATTCCCTGAGCTGACTCACTCTATGATCAACATGCTGTGGCCGAATTATTTGCGACCTATTCCTAGCATGTCGATTTTGGCCTTTACGCCCGATAAAAGCGTCAGTGAAAAACAGGTCATCACCAAAGGGACACAAGTTGACAGCAATCCTGTATTTGGGACCAAATGTCACTTTCGAACCTGCCGCAGCGTCGACCTTTATCCATTAACGTGTACTGACGTTAAAGCTCAGCATACGCGTGAAGCTACCACGATCGACATTTCGCTCCAAATTCAAGGAGAAACCACAGTAGGAAGTGCGTTGCTTGATGCATTGCGCTTCTATCTTGGTGGTGATAAGTACAGCTCACAAATGATCTATCTGTGGCTCAATCACTACCTCGACAAGGTGAGTATCGAGGTAAAAGGCACAGAGTTCCCTCTGCCTGTCACCCATTTTAAAACGGTCGGCTTTGACAGTGATGATGCGTTGCTTCCTTATCCGACCAACGTTTACGAAGGCTATCGGGTACTGCAAGAGTATTTGTCTTTTCCCGAAGCGTTCCACTTTTTCGATTTAACGGGATTGGATAAAGCGATCCCGAGCAGTGTTACCGGCGCCTTCTCAATACGTCTTCATTTTTCCAAGACGTTACCGGTGGATGTCAGAGTGCAAAAAGACAATTTCCAACTCTATTGCACGCCGATCATCAACTTGTTTGAACATGACGCTGACCCGATAGCGTTGTCAGGTCGCCAGTCTGAATATCGGATAGCGCCTTCAAGTCGTTACCCGGCGCATTATGAAGTGTTTAACGTTGAAAGTGTTACTGGTTGGCAAGACTCCGGCGAGCAAGGCAAGCGTGTTCGCGGAGCGAAGCGTGTCTATTCGTCGTTTGAAAGCTTTCAACATGAGGTGGAGCGAGTGCGCAATCGCAATGCGCTTTACTATCGTACTCGGGTCAAAGAGAGCATTCGCGGTGATGGCTTTGACACCTTTATCTCCTTTGTCCGCAGTGATGAAACGGTCTCATTTGATGTAGACGAAGCCGTGTCGATCAAACTTAACTGTACTAACCGTTTGTTACCGCTAGAGCTTGGGGTGGGAGATATCTGTCAGCCCACCGATACTTCGCCGCCCTTTGCGACGTTTGAGAACATTTCAGTGCCTTCTCAATCGCTGCGTCCTGTGTTGGATGGCAGTTTATTGTGGACGCTTATCTCTAACTTATCGCTCAACTATTTATCGTTGCTATCGAAAGATGCCTTGAGCAGTGTGCTGCGAGCTTACGACTTTCGCGCCTTAGTGGATCGCCAGGCTGAGCGCGTGTCTAGGCAGCGTTTAGCCGCGATCGAGAAAATTGAATCTAAGCCGGTTGATAAAGTGCTGCGAGGTCTGCCAGTGAGGGGCCTGCAATCAACCTTGTATATCGATCAGAGAGGTTTTGGCTCTGAGGGCGACCTATTCTTGTTTGGCACAGTGCTCAGTCATTTCTTTGCCCTGTATGCAAGCATCAACTCGTTCCACGAACTCAACGTGGTGAATACCACCAATCAGGAGAGGTACACATGGGGTACTCAGGCGGGGATGCAGCCACTCATTTAGTCGATGAGTTGGGTCAAACCGATGAGGTGGTGTTACCGAAAGACGTTTATGACTACAACTTCTATCAACTGGTTGAGCTGCTGCAAAAACTCTTTGATTTGAATCCAGAATCGGATGATTGGGAACGGCAATGTCAGCTGGTCTTTAGCGCCAACCCGAGTTTGGGCTTTTCGCCTTCCGATGTCAGTCGCCTCGATCTACGACAAGACGAACGACTGGTGATGTTAACCAACTTCTTCGGTTTGTCCGGTGCACAGTCACCATTACCAGGGTTTGTGGTTGAGCAGCTATTGAACGAGGAGCCCGGCGGTTTTAAGCAACCTTTTTTCGACTTTTTTAACAACCGCTTAATCAATCTCGTTTATCGAATCTGGCGAAAGTACCGCTACTTTGTGCGCTTTCAGCCTGATGCACAGGACGACTTTTCTGCTCAGTTATTGTCCTTGGTTGGCCTTGGGTCCCCCGATCTTCGCGGCGATACGCCGATTAACTGGTGCAAGATGTTGGCTTATTCCGGCACATTGGCGGGCCGAAGTCGCTCGCCGCAAGTGGTGTCTGGGATCATTGCCCACTGTTTCGACTTAGAGCAGGTTGAAATACGTCAATGGACACGGCGTAAAGTTCACATTGACCCAGTTCAGCAAACCAGACTGGGCGAGGCGAACTCGCAATTGGGGGTAACGAGCATGGTGGGAGAGTCTATCGTCGATTGTAACGGTAAGTTCACCATCTGCATTGGCCAGCTGTCGCGCGCGAAATTTTCTGATTTCTTGCCGTCAGGACAGGAGTTTGAGCCCTTGTGCAAGTTAGTGGAGTTTATTTTGCGCGAGCAGATGGCCTACGACCTCGAGTTAACTATGGCTGATGATGAAGCGCCTGACTTTATCCTCAATGAACAATCAGGCATTGCTTTGGGCTGGACCTCCTTTCTCGGTACTAGCTCACAACAGAAAAGCGTTTTAATTCAAGTAAGGCAATAACCATGGATTCTTCGGTTCAACCCACACTTACTCTTTTGGTCATCAATGCGCAGCGACTTGAGTCTGGCTTATCTGCGGTGATGCATTGGGATAGCCATGGCGGCACGATTGGCTCAGGCTCTCACTGTACCTGGATGCTTAAGGACTCAAGCGGCGCAGTGGCGAGTGAGCACTGCGAAGTCGTGCTGTTCGATGGTGCTTTCTGCCTTCGAGATCTGAGCGGCGAAACCTATATCAACGCGACAGACATGCCGATCGGTAAGGGACTATTGGCCAAATTGGTTCACAAAGATCACATCAATATTGGCCCGTATCAAGTGCGAGTGATGTTGGGCGATTTTGAGGAAGAGAGTACCTCAGGTCCATTGAGTCAGCTGTTCGAAGAGACAAGCATTGATCTGTTGGCCGATGAAGAGCCGGAGTTACCGGATCAGACTGAAGAACAGCAGCCGGTCAACCACGAGCCTTTGGCCGCGTTGGATGACTTAATGGCTGGGAATGAAGAGGTGTGCTTAATCGATGGTCAAGAGATCGCTGAGGAAGAGGAGCCACTTTCTATTGTTCCTGAAGAAGACCTCACGTTACGTCAGCCGAGCTTTACCTTGCAGGCAGACAGTGACAATGAGATCAGCTCGTCAATGACGCTTAAACGCATTCTTAGCTTTGGCTTTGGCAAAAAAAAGGCCGACCAGAAAAGAGCAAATAACTTAGATAAGCAAACTCAGGCAACTTCGCTTGAGCCACAACAACAAATAATCAACGACAACGTTTCAGAGGGCTTTGATATGGATGAGCAAACATTAGATTTGCTAGAGGAAGAGGTAGCAAAAAGTATTCAACCTGAGTCGCAAGAGGCTGTGCAACCTACTACGGGTGGCCACTTGTTGACTGGACCTATGCTCAATGGCTTAGGTGTGCAGGTAGAGCAAACGGACAACATTGAACGTATGCACATGCTGTCTCAAGAAATGGGTGAATCACTGCAAGCCTGTATTCAAGGTTTACTCGACCTTCATCAACAAGTGAGTGAAGGGCGCTTTGGCACTTTAAACCGAAATCTACAGCCGATTGAAGATAACCCGCTGCGCTTGGGGCTCTCTTACCAAGAAACCATTAAAACTCTGTATGACTCAGAAAAAAGCGCGGTGCACCTCTCGGCACCTGCCGCCATTGCTGAAAGCTTACGTAATGTTCAAGCGCACAACGAAGCGATGCAATACGCCACTGGTGAAGCACTCACTCAAATTTTGGGCGCCTTTTCTCCGCAGGTACTGCAACGCCGTTTCCAAAACTACAAACGTTCACATCAAGAGAGTATCCAAGATCAAGACGCGTGGGCGTGGAATATGTACTGCAACTATTACCAGGAGCTTACGTCACACCGTCAAAAAGGTTTTGAGAAGCTGTTCTGGGAAATTTTTGAGCAGGCGTACGACAAAAAAATTCGCGAGAAGCAATTGGAGTTTTAGTGGTGAGAAACCTGTTATGGATGAGCTTTCTCGCCGTTGTACTCACTGCGTGTAGCAGCGAACCGCAGCCTTATGACCCAACACAGCTCGCCACCAAAGTGACGTTCAGCATTGTCGCTGGTGATGACGTTAACCCAAGCCTATGGGGGCAAGCGTCACCGGTGGAGATCCAGGTGTTTGAGTTGGTCGACGATTCGATGTTCATGTCTTCGAGTTATGACCAGCTAAAGGCAGATTACAAGAAAGCGCTAAAAAGCAATTTCGTCAAAAGTTACGACTATGTTCTGACGCCCGGTCAGTTCAAGTTTGTCAACCAAATCGAGGTCGATGAGGAGACCAACTACATCGGCATCATGGCGAACTTTTCTGATATCGAGCTTAGCGAATGGAAGAAAGCGGTCAAAGTATTGAACAAAGGCAGGGAGTATCACCTTTTGATGCTGCTTGATGAGTATGACGTGAAGTTGGAAAAGGTGGAATAAGTAAGATGTTTTCACGCAATCGTGTTATTTGGAATGAAGGTTTGTTTATCAAACCGCAGCACTTCCAACAGCAACAGAGATATACCGAATACTACATCGATGAACGGATGAGTTCGGTCAGCCGCTATCTGTATGGTGTCTCTGAATTCTCATTGAACCCTGAATACTTGTCATTTGGTCGCATCGCGATTGAACGAGCGGTCGGTATTATGCCTGATGGCACAGCGTTCCGCATTCCTCAGGAAGATACTTTGCCCGATGCATTGGAAATCGATGATGCATCTTTAGCTAATCAGTTGGTTTATCTAGCTATTCCATTGCGCAGTGAATCTTTAATGGAAATCAATTGGCCAGAAACCCAAGGAACAGGACGCTATGAAAGTCGCCGTTTAGAGGTGCGCGACGTGCATACTGTTCAGGGGGATATGACCACGATAGATGTATCGCCGATGCGCATCCAATTGATGCTGGAGAAAGAAGATCGCAGTGCCTATGCTTCTATGGCCGTTGGTCGAATTTTGGAAAAACGGCCAGATGGTAGCGTGGTGATGGATCCCGACTTCATTCCGTGTCACCTCAACGTAGTCGGAAACTTAGCACTGCATCGTTTCGTCAATGAAATCTCTGGGCTGATGCGCGAACGAGCGAAAAACATTGCGCAGCGTATCAGTTCGCCATCGCAAGGTGGGGTAGCTGATGTCTCAGACTTCATGCTGTTGCAAGCACTAAATCGCCTGCAGCCGCAGATGCAACATTTGGCCGAGCTGCGCAGTTTGCATCCTGAACGTTTGTTTGAGTGCTTATCAACAGTGGCGGGGGAGCTGGCGACCTTTACCGATGAGAGTCGTTTGCCGCCAAAGACAGTGAGTTACAACCACGATATGCCGACCGAATCATTCTGGCCGCTCATTCGTAATCTGCGTCAATCACTCAGTGTTGTACTCGAGCCAAGAGCGGTCTCAATCCAGCTTGATAAACGCAAGTACGGTCTGATGGTTGCGCCAATACAAGACCCACAATTAATGGATAGTGCGGACTTTATCATTGCAGTGAAAGCGCGTATGCCGATGGATGAGCTGCGCCGTCAGTTCACTCAGCAGACCAAAGTGTCTTCGGTTGAGAAAATTCGCGAACTCATCTCATTACAACTCCCTGGCATTCCTTTGGTCGCATTGCCAGTGGCACCACGTCAGTTGCCGTATCACGCGGGCTACACCTATTACCAACTGGATAAGACCAGCAGTGCTTGGAGCATGCTGCAACATTCGAGTGGGTTTGCTTTCCATGTGGCTGCGGCGTTTGAAGAGCTGGATCTACAGTTCTGGGCTATCAGGAGCTAATCATGGATATCAGTAAAAAAGAAAGTAAATACAGCAGCTTGCTGTTTGATGATGTCGAGAAAATTAATCACGACCAAGATTATTGGTTCCAGCTGCGTGGCAGTTTGAGTAATCCATTGATTGACGCTGCCACTCCGCTATTGGGGTTGGCGCTGCGTGTTAGGCAGTTGGCTGAATGTGACAATATTGAGTCAATTTACGAACACACC
>JBCAXU010000011.1:0-52004 GCA_038533895.1 Pseudomonadota bacterium
CTCTGGCTCTGGCTCTGGCTCTGGCTCTGGCTCTGGCTCTGGCTCTGGCTCTGGCTCTGGCTCTGGCTCTGGCTCTGCAAGCTGAGTGTCAGCTTGTTGCGCTGGTGAGGCAAGTGCTTCTTGTTCAGAATCTTGGTCTAATAAATCGTCTAGATCCAGCTCGTCTAACAGCGGGTCTCCTTCAGGGGCAGCGCTTATCATATCGTCGATAAAGTCTTCACTGACGAAATCTTTATCTTCTTCAAGCTGTGGTTCATCCTCTGCCCGAACATCTGGCTCGCCAGGTTCTTCGCTTTGACTTTCGATTTCCAACAGTTCTTCGAAGAGGTCGGTTGCATCATCACCGAGGTCTTCTTGCTGGCCATCGACATCCACTACCTCATCGAGCAGATCCGTGCTTTGTTCCAGCGACACTTCTGGCTCATCGGATGGCTCGGTACTTATTAACTCATCCAGTTCAGCGTCTAAATCAAACTCGTCGTCTTCTTCGATGACATCATCGAGTAGCTCAGTGCTCGAACCTTCTAGTTCCTGATCAACCACAATCAGTTCGTCAAACACATCCGCTTCAGGCGTCTCTGACAGCTTCTGTTCACTACTGTCATCAATCAATTCATCGAGCAATTCGGTGCTGTCTGAACTGATCTCAACACTGTCTTCCTCGAGCATTTCATCGAGAAGCGCCGTATCGTCGAGCGCATTGGCTTCCAAACTTTCCAGATCAGCCTGTGCTTCCATTTGAGCAAAGATGTCGTCTATTTCGCTGTCCGAGGCCAGATTCGGCTCGGCCAGAGGCTCGCTGGTGTCATCGCTTAGATCGAATGAATCATCATCATCTTGGTCGTCTTGAGTTTCGTTAAACAGGTCGTCGAGTAGTGATTGATCCAGCTCGTCACTGCCTAGCTCTTCACTCTCGTCATCACCGGCCAACAGTGCATCGAAGTCATCTTGCGAGAATCCACCTTCATCAGAAAGATCAAAGCCTTCGTCGTCATCATTGTCTTCGATGACCACTTCATCCAGCGCGCGCTCCATCTCCTCAAGACCCAGCGCTTTATCTTCACTGTTAACGCTAATGCCATTCGAGCTAAGTTCACCTTCTGCCAGAGATTCATCAAGATCGCCATCATCACCGATACCGGCAAATGGATCGTCACCATCTTCACCTTCTAGGTTGAAGTCCAGATCGCTATCATCCAAATCGGCAAAGACATCGTCTTGGTCTGCTTCACTCAGTTCAAGCTCGGAGTCATCACCAAACAGTTCCTCACTGTCACTCGACTCACCGAATAAGTCATCGTCCAACAGCAGATCATCATCAATATCATCGTTTAGCGTTTCAGGGGTCGCAGGAGCGACTGGCTGAACAGGTGCTTGCTCAACTGGCGCTTGCTGCTCAGTCTGTTTCGAGCGACGACCAAGCAGCATCATTACCAATAGACCGATCAAAAGCCCTGGAATAATCGCCAATGCAGCCACAAGCCAAGTATTAGAAAACAGCTTATCCAAGGGCGATGGGGCCATCTTTTGCTCTTCAGCTAGACGACGTCGTTCCTCTTCCAGCAGTTTTTCAACCTCTAAACGAATACGATCCTCATCGCTTAGCTCATCTTTCAAAACATCGACTTCAGATTGAACTTCGGCCAACATCAAACGTAATTTGTGGTTCTTCTCTTCCAGTGCCATCAACTCACTTTCGGAGTCCTGTAGCTGGTTCTCCAACATGGATACCTGCTCACGCTTTTCACCTTCGGCTAAGGCCTTTAAATCATCCTCGGCTGACGCTGGGCTTGGTGGCGCTTCTGCTTGAGCGTTATTCGCGGCATCTAGCGCTGGCTGATTTGAGGGAACCGATGGAGGTGGCGAAGTTGGGTTGACAGATGGAGCTGGTTCAGGCTGTTTGTCCAAACGTGCCTGATGCGCCGCCATAACATTGACGGCGTCTTGCGTCGAAACGCCGCGCACTTGATCCAAAGAGGGAATACGCAACGTACTTTGAGGAATAAGTTCGTGAATGTTTTGGTTATCAAACGCTTGAGGGTTGAGTTGGAAAATGGCGTAGAGCGTTTGCTGTACCGTCACTGAGTTAGCGGGTCTCAGCCGGGTGGCGATTGACCACAAGGTCTCTTGTTCTGTCGTCGGGCCGTAAAAACGGAAAGGTTCTGCTGTGGCACGTGTGCTACGAGAGACTGGCTCTGAGAATTGGGGAGAAGTTTGAATCTCACCATTAGGGCCTTTAAGGCGAATGCTCTCCGCATTAACGATAGATGTTTGAGTCACGGCAACCATTGCTAAAGGCAATAGTAGACGCTGTAGAATTCGACGCATATAAGGCTCAGCTATGTGCTCAATTAATTAAAAATACAATGATCTGTTAAATATATCGGATAAACCCATCAAAACTATAGGTGTAGAGCTAAAAAATGTGTGTCCGACGCCATATTCGCATTAATCTCACACAAATTTTCTGGATTCGATTAAAAAAGCCTCACACTAAGGCGAGGCTTTGTATTGCTGTCGATTTGACCTTACTTAGTAGTAATCGCGGATCAGCACTTCGGCAATTTGCACCGCGTTGGTTGCGGCCCCTTTGCGAACGTTGTCAGCCACTACCCAAAGGTTTACACCGCTATGATGGCTAATATCGTTACGAATGCGTCCGACCATCACCTGGTCCTTACCACCTGCGTCACGCACTTGCGTTGGGAAGTCTTCACCTTGGAACACTTCAATACCGTCCGTTTGCTCAAGTAAGTTACTCACCTCTTGCGCATCAATCGGCGCACAGGTTTCTAGGTGAATGGCCTCGGCATGGCCATAGAAAACCGGTACTCGAACGCAAGTTGGGTTCACTGTGATACCCGGATCATTGAAGATTTTCTGCGTTTCCCACACCATTTTCATCTCTTCGCGGGTATAGCCGTTTTCCATAAATTGATCGATTTGTGGAATACAGTTAAAAGCGATTTGCTGGGAGAACTCATTATTTTCTGCTGGCATACCGTTGAGCAACTTAGCCGTTTGACCTGCCAGTTCATCGATACCCGATTTACCTGCACCAGAAACAGATTGGTAAGTCGAAACGTTAATACGTTCAATGCCGACCGCATCGTGAATAGGCTTAAGTGCCACCAGCATTTGGATAGTCGAACAATTTGGGTTGGCAATAATATTACGGTTACGAAACTCAGCAATCGCTTCTGGGTTGACTTCTGGCACTACCAGCGGAATATCGTAGTCGTAACGGAACTGGGAGGTATTGTCGATAACAATCACACCTTCATCCGCTGCAATTGGTGCCCACTTTGCCGAAAGTTCTCCGCCGGCGGAAAACAGCGCTATGTGAGCTTGTGACCAATCAAAATCTTCAACGTTTTGCACTTTGACGGTTTTACCATTAAAGCGATAAGTCTTACCTTCACTGCGTTCACTTGCCAGTAAGTAGAGTTCACCGACTGGGAACTTGCGCTCTTGTAGTACTTCTAGAATCGTCTCACCGACCGCACCAGTGGCACCTAAAATCGCGACATTATATTGTTGGCTCATTGACTTACCTCAACCTGAAAACCTAATTTTTCTAGTGGTGATAAACGACACTTTGTATCACCGACTAATGTGACAGCACTGTACTCGCGGCGATCCCAGTAGTTCTTCCTCATCAGGTCAAACGCACCTGGGTTTACTATCTCGCGGCGAAACAAGGCATCATCTTTACGTACATCATAAACCAGTTGTGTGATGTTATGCAGTGTCGCTTCGTCCCAGTCTCTGTCGAGCTGCAAACGAGGAATCGGCGCGACAGGAAGCAGACTGCTGGCATGTGCGCATAAGTCTTTGCCCAAATACTCGCAGTAACTATTGAAAATCATCGTCGTCCCGCGTGCTTTGCCTTCCAATCCATAGCCCGCAACATGCGGGGTGGCGAATGCTAGCAGAGGCAGAAGCTCCATATCAACCTCTGGCTCAAACTCAAACACATCCAATGCCGCTGTAAAACCGTCGCTTTTCTGCAAACGAGCCTTCAGCGCCTGGTTGTCCACAACGGGGCCGCGAGCTGCATTGATTAATATTTGGTCACCGCGTAACGTTTCTAGCACTGTTGCGTCTATCAGATGATGAGTTGGATACTCTCCATCACAGGTGATAGGGGTATGTAGAGTGATGATGTCTGACTGGGCGAGCAAGGTGTCAAGCGAGGTAAACTCACGCTGGTCACCGGCGGCTTGTTTCGGCGGATCGTTAATCAGCACCTTAATGCCAATACCTTGTAAGCATTGCTGCAAATAACTGCCCACTTGCCCTGCCCCTATGATACCGACGGTTTTATCAAATACAGAAAAACCGTGTTGCTGAGCGAGTACCATCATCACGCTAAATGCATATTCTGCCACACCAATCTTGTTACAGCCTGGTGCCGCGGTAAAATAAATCCCCCTGTCACGCAGCAGTGCCTGGTCTACATGATCCATCCCCGCCGTTGCGGTGCCGACGAACTTGAGTTTATTGGCTTTTGCAATCAGAGCTGCATTGACTTTAGTCACAGAGCGAATCATCAAAGCATCGACATCAATCAGATCGTCCGCCGTCATGTTGCGACCAGATTTTAAGACTACTTCACCGAGCTGGCTAAAAAGCGACTCAGCGTAAGGCATGTTTTCATCGATCAGGATTTTCATTGTTATCGCCGGATAGAAATTGAATGGATTCGATTGTGCAGAAAAGCACTCTGGGTGTCGAGTGTTAATCTAGAAACAGGGGTTTAGAAAGAAAAATGCCCGACATATTGTCGGGCAATGGTCCAGAACAAAAGGATCTTAACCCGCTCTCCATGGGCTAAAGTCTGCGTCTGTTAGATTCACCGCTATAAAACGGTGAATCCGCTCTGGAAAATCGGGCAGTTGGGCATCAAACCCTTACCACTTGTTACGCTTGGTATTTCTTGATAACCAATGTGGCATTGGTACCACCAAAGCCAAAGCTGTTTGACATCACGGTAGTCAGCTCGGCATCGCGCTTTTCAGTCACGATATCTAAGCCTTGAGCCGCTTCATCTAGGTTTTCAACATTGATGCTTGGAGCAATAAAGCTATTTTCTAGCATCAATGTTGAGTAGATCGCTTCATGAACCCCTGCCGCACCTAGAGCGTGACCTGTCATTGCTTTCGTCGCTGAGATAGCTGGGCTGTTGTCGCCGAATAGCTCTTGGATAGCGCCAAGCTCTTTTACATCCCCAACCGGTGTCGATGTACCGTGTGTATTCACGTAATCCACACCATCAACGTCTTGCATCGCCATCTTCATACAACGCACTGCACCTTCACCCGATGGCGCCACCATGTCATATCCGTCAGATGTTGCGCCGTAACCTACAATTTCACCGTAGATTTTTGCGCCGCGTGCCAAGGCATGCTCAAGCTCTTCGATAACCATCATGCCGCCGCCACCAGAGATAACAAAACCGTCACGGTCAGCATCGTAAGTACGTGATGCTTTTTCTGGAGTCTCGTTGTACTTAGTAGAAAGCGCACCCATTGCGTCAAACATCATGGTTTGAGACCAGTCAAGCTCTTCACCGCCGCCCGCGAACACGATGTCTTGTTTACCCAATTGGATAAGCTCCATCGCGTGACCGATACAGTGTGCAGAGGTTGCACACGCTGAACTCATAGAGTAGTTCACACCGCGGATTTTAAATGGTGTCGCCAGACACGCAGATACTGTTGAAGACATGGTACGAGGCACCATGTAAGGACCAACACGCTTGACGCCTTTCGCACGCATGGTGTCAGTCGCAACGGTTTGGTTAAGCGCCGAAGCACCACCAGAGCCGGCTACGATACCAGTACGGTCGTTCGAGACTTGCTCATCAGTTAGGCCAGCGTCTTCGATTGCTTGCTGCATTGATAGGTATGCATAAGCAGCCGCATCACCCATAAAGCGCATCTGTTTGCGGTCAATGTGCTCGGCTGGGTTAATCTTTAGGTCACCCCAAACCTGTGAACGAAGACCGTGTTCTTTAAACTGCTCAGAGGCAGTAATACCAGATTTACCTGCTTTTAGAGACGCTAAAACTTCTTCGACGTTGTTACCGATACTTGAAACAATACCCATACCGGTGATTACGACTCGTTTCATTATGACATTCCTATAATTCTAAAATCCGCTAGATGATAACGAAGTTATTCGGGAAAAGTGGTCAGCTTTCCTTTAAATCCGTACAATTGCAATCATAATATCGCTTCTTTCTTGATAAATTCGACACTATGACCTCGATTACCAATGCCCAGTTAGGCTGGAATGAGGCGGGCACACCCGTTTCCGACCAGTTCGATGACGTGTACTTCTCTAACGTCAATGGCCTCGAAGAGACCCGCTACGTATTCCTGCAACAAAATCATCTTCCACAAAGGTGGCAAGAATATGACCAGCGACGCTTTGTTATCGCAGAAACAGGCTTTGGCACCGGTCTCAACTTCCTTGCTGTTTGGCAATGGTTTACTCAATTTAGGCAGCAACATCCCGATTCGCCACTGAAAGAGCTTCATTTCGTGAGCTTTGAGAAATACCCGCTCAGCAAAAGCGACTTGGAAAAAGCGCACCAAGCTTGGCCTGAACTGGCTGAGTTTGCCTCCAAGCTGCAACAATACTACCCGATTGCCGTCCCTGAGTGTCATCGCATTGTCCTTGATGATGGCGCCATTACTTTAGATTTATGGTTTGGTGATATCAAACAGTGTCTGCCTCAAGTCCCAGTTCCAGAACAAGGCCTAGTCGATGCCTGGTTCTTAGATGGCTTTGCTCCCAGCAAAAACCCAGATATGTGGAGCCAAACGCTTTTCGATGGCATGGCAAAACTGGCCAAACAAGACTGCACTTGCGCCACGTTCACCGCAGCTGGGTTTGTTCGTCGTGGCTTGATCGACGCCGGTTTTGAGATGAGCAAAGTCAAAGGTTTTGGCACCAAGCGGGAAATGCTCGCTGGTGTGCTCAGCCACAAGCAGCCCTATACCAATATCAAACCTTGGTTTCATCGCTACTCTAGCGCATCAGCCAACTCCGTGGCCATTATTGGCGGCGGGATTGCCAGTGCCACATTGGCAAAAGCCCTCACACGTCGTGGTAAAAAGGTGACACTCTACTGCCAAGACGAAAAACCCGCTCAAGGGGCTTCTGGCAACCGGCAAGGAGCTGTATATCCACTATTGAATGGCGATCACAGCGGCGTGTCGCGCGTGTTTGCGCCCGCTTTTTTGTTTGCCCGTCAATTTGTAGAGCAAACCGCGCAAGAGTGTGAATTTGACCATCAATGGTGCGGCGTTACCCAACTAATGTGGGATGAAAAGTCACAGCAAAAACTCGATAAAATGCTCGAGGGCAACTTCGACCCACAGCTCATCGAACGTTTAACTCAGGAGCAAACCAGCAAGACTATCGGACTGCCTATCGATTTGGCAAGTGTTCACTACCCACTTGGGGGCTGGCTGTGCCCTGCACAATTGACTCAGGGAATCATCGACAGCCTAACCAAAGCCGATAAGTTACGCGTTCACTACCAGTGCAAGATCAACCAGCTAACTTGGGATGAATCGCAGCAATGCTGGACACTGATTAGCGATGGTCAGCAATTTGTCCACGATAGCGTGATTGTCGCCAATGGCCATCAGTTTGCCGAGATCGCTCAGTGTGCTGATATTCCTCTTGGTCAGGTAAAAGGCCAAGTCAGCCACGTTCCGACCACCAGCGAGCTGAGTCAACTCAAAACCGTACTTTGTTATGATGGTTATATGACGCCAGTCAACCCAAACAACGGCCATCATTGTATTGGTGCCAGCTACGACAGAAACCATATCGATACCGAGTTTGATCCTAATGCTCAACAGGAGAATGCTAAGCGCCTCACCCGCTGTATTGCCAATCAAACTTGGCCACAACAGGTCGATACCTCAGATAATCAGTCACGTCAGGGAGTGCGCTGTGTCAGTCGAGATCACTTACCCTTCATCGGCGATGTTGGGCACCTAGCCAAAATTAAACAGCAGTATCAAGACTTATCTCGCCAAACAGCCGAACAAGCACAGCCTGTCGCTCACTACCCGAACCTTTTCTGCATGCTGGGTTTAGGGTCAAGAGGATTAAGTTCGGCTCCACTCGCCGCCGAACTATTGGCATCGCAGATCTGTGCAGATCCGCTCCCCCTCCCGGTCGATGTGCTAGAGGCACTACACCCAAGCCGAATGTGGGTAAGAAAGCTACGCAAAGGCAAAGCGATAACTCAATAGTTGAAATAAAAAAAGGGTTGCGTATGCAACCCTTTATAATGAAATCATTAACTTAAGCTTGATTGACCAGTTCAAGCCACAGATCATTAACGATGGTGCGATCAGCAGGCGTTAATTCTGAGCGGGCGTCGTCCAAGCTTTGTTGAATGAGCGCTTTAAGCTGTTCAATATCGTTAATCCCCTCTTCTTCACACGTCGCTGCAGAGAGAGAAATATGCCCACGCAGATAGCCACCAGCAAATAGTTCGTCATCCGATGCCGATTCAATCCGAGCATCAATTAACTCAAGTAGCTTCTCTTCAAATTCAATAATCATGGTGCGTTAACGCCTAGTCAATTTACTTCCAAAAAAAAGAACGCCAAGCTTCTCATATCGTGAAATGCAACGCAAACCTGGGCGTCGCTCACTAGATCACTTCAAACATCGAGTAATCGAGTTCGGCGATCTGATAATAACTCCGTAGCGCATCCGATAACATTTTCACCCGTAGCGGCAACCCTTGCTCAAAAATCTTTCCCACCTCAGCATGGACTTTATGCATAAATGCCAAACGATCTGGCTCAAAATCTCCGTTGAGATTGTCGCAACTAACGGTAAATGGAAATCCAGCACTCATCGATAAGATCCACTCATAGGCTTGAGGACGTATCTCGACTTTTTCAAATTCCGCTTGCACCGCTTCAGTACGGCCATCTGGCTCATACCAGTAACCAAAATCTTCTAGCAGTCTACGCTCAGGGCCAGCGACACACCAATGAGCGATTTCGTGCATTGCCGAAGCATAATAACCGTGAGCAAAAATAATTCGGTGATAACCCACATCCTTATCCGCGGGAAGATAAATAGGCTCGTCGTCTCCGAGTTCCAACTTGGTGTTGTAGTCAGAATAAAAAGTATGATTAAAGATTCGAATTAGATCTCGATAGTCGTGGCTCATAGCGGTCTTGATAGAGTCAATAATTAGCGACCGGCATTCTCGCATTTTTGCGCCGTTTTGCAAATCCACACCGTTAATGACGGCATTAGAAATAGTTATCCAACAAACGTTTTCGTGCTCACAAAATTTCACTCGTCAGCGCCGATGTTTAACACTACACTCAGCGCTTAATTTTTGGCTCAAGTCAGTCTCTACTCACTGTTTGTATTAGAGGTCATCATGCTGCTCAGTGTTTTGTATGTTATTGGTATTACCGCAGAAGCGATGACAGGTGCACTTAGCGCCGGTCGACGCAAGATGGATTGGTTTGGTGTGATGCTTGTTGCGAGTGCGACTGCAATTGGCGGTGGTACAGTGCGCGACATTTTACTAGGTCATTATCCGCTTGGATGGGTGAAAAACCCTGAGTTTCTGGCGATTACCTGCATTGCTGGGGTGTTAACAACAGGACTTGCGAAGTGGGTAATCAAACTCAAAGGGCTATTTATTCGCCTCGACGCACTCGGCTTAATCGTGTTTAGCATCATAGGAACCAAAGTCGCGATGGCGATGGGACATCACGCCCTGATCTGCATGGTATCGGCCCTTGTTACTGGTGTATTCGGAGGTTTGCTGCGTGATTTAATCTGTCGTCAAACGCCTCTGGTATTGCATCAAGAGCTGTACGCATCGGTCGCTTTGTTGGCCTCGGGCTTGTACCTAAGCCTACTTGAGTTAGGGGTCAACGATGTCACCGCCACCCTCACTACTTTAGTGGTTGGTTATCTTTTCCGCATGGCCGCAGTTCGATTTAAGTGGCGCCTGCCCTCGTTCCATCTAGAGGCAGAGGGCTCAATCCACTAACTAACCAAAATAAAAACGGCTTCCCGAGGAAGCCGTTTTTACTGTTTTGTCTGCGCTTAGATTTTCGGTGTTTCTGTGTTCACACCATGGTTTTGTCCACGATGACGAAGCAAATGATCTAGCACTACAATCGCCAGCATGGCTTCAGCAATCGGAACAGCGCGGATGCCAACACAAGGGTCGTGACGACCTTTGGTGATCAACTGAGTCGACTCACCTTGCTTAGTAATGGTTTCACCTGGAACCGTAATACTAGACGTTGGCTTAAGCGCAATATTGGCCACAATGTCTTGCCCTGTAGAGATCCCACCTAAGATCCCCCCAGCATGGTTACTGGCAAAGCCATTCGGCGTGAGTTCATCGCGATGCTCGCTGCCTTTTTGACTGACCACGTCAAAGCCATCGCCAATCTCTACCCCTTTAACTGCGTTAATGCTCATCAGTGCATGGGCAATATCGGCGTCTAATCGGTCAAACACGGGTTCACCAAGACCAACCGGTACATTGGTCGCGACCACTTGCAGCTTGGCACCAATCGAGTCGCCTTGCTTTTTCAAATCACGAATCAGTTGGTCAAATGCATCAACTTTGTCGACATCTGGGCAGAAAAATGGGTTATTTTCGATTTCATCCCAATCCACCTTATCGATAGCAACGTCGCCCATTTGTGACAAGTAAGCTCGGATCTCAACCCCAAATTCCTGCTTGAGGTATTTCTTGGCGATAGAGCCAGCCGCAACACGCATCGCCGTTTCGCGCGCTGACGAACGGCCACCCCCTCGGTAATCACGCACACCATACTTTTGGTGGTAGGTGTAATCAGCATGACCTGGACGGAATTTGTCTTTGATTTCTGAATAGTCTTTTGAGCGCTGGTCTGTATTTTCAATTAACAGGCCAATCGAGGTTCCAGTGGTCTTGCCTTCAAATACCCCTGATAAGATCTTCACTTCATCCGGTTCACGGCGAGCAGTGGTATAACGAGAAGTCCCTGGACGACGGCGATCTAGGTCGATTTGAATATCGGTTTCAGTGATCTCAAGACCCGGGGGGCATCCGTCGACAATACATCCTAGTGCGATACCATGACTCTCTCCGAATGTTGTCACTCGAAAATGTTGTCCGATACTGTTTCCTGCCATTACTTCCTCAACACTTTATTCGCTGTGACCACATTTGCTTGTATACACAGCTTTACACTTCAATTCTTGGTAAATTCATAGTCGCCTTATTGCGGTTTGATGTAAACCCCCAAACGCTATTTTGCTCGCATAAAAAACGCCAAGTGAGACGATCTCTCGCTTGGCGTTTCGGTTATCAATTTGAGACAGAATTAGTCGATGTAAAGCGCGAACTCATCCTTGTGTTCGACCAACTGTTCGCGGGTCAGCATAAACACACCGTGACCACCATTTTCAAACTCCAACCAAGTAAATGGAATTTGCGGGTATTGCTCCATCATATGCACCATAGAGTTACCAACTTCACAGATAAGTATGCCATTGTCTGTGAGATAATCTGGGGCGTTAGCCAGTATGCGACGCACTAACTTCAGTCCGTCAGTTCCAGCAGCCAAACCCAACTCTGGCTCATGGGTAAACTCATCAGGCAAACTGTTCATGTCTTCTTGATCCACATACGGTGGGTTCGACACAATCAGGTTGTACTTCTCTTTTGGTAAATCGCGGAATAGATCGGAACGAATAGGGAAAACTTGCTGTTCCATTCCGTGGTCTTGAACGTTCTGCTCCGCCACTTGCAGCGCATCGGTCGAGATATCAATCGCGTCCACCTCGGCTTCAGGGAAAGCATGAGCACATGCGATGGCGATACAACCACTGCCAGTACAAAGGTCCATGATTCGGGTTGGCTGCTCCACTAACCAAGGCTGGAATTCTGCTTGGATAAGTTCACCGATTGGCGAACGAGGCACCAAAACACGCTCGTCGACGAAGAATTCGAGGCCGCAGAACCAAGCGCGGTTGGTCAAGTAAGCCACCGGCGTGCGCTCATTAATACGCTTAACCACACGCTCCACGATACGCATACGCTCACTGGTGGTTAATCGAGAATTGAGAACATGAGGAGGCACATCAATCGGCAGGTAGAGAGTCGGTAGGATTAATTGTACTGCTTCATCCCACGCGTTATCCGTACCATGACCATAAAATAGGTTGGCGGCGTTGAAACGGCTCACAGTCCAACGAATCATATCTTGAAGCGAATGAAGTTCTGAAACCGCTTCTTCTACAAAAATCTTATCCAAAATTGCCTCCGAAAAGCGCTACAATACTGCACATTGCATTGTTCGATAGTAATAAAAGTCCCATGAGCAAAAAAGACACCGAGATGGATGATGACTTCGCCCTTTTTAGGGATGCAGTACAAGGCGTAAAAAAGTTGTCACAGGATACCATAGTCCGCCAACCAAAAAGAAACAGTAAGCAAAAAGAAATTCGTCGTGTCGCCCGTGAAGCCAGCGATACCGAGTTCTACTTCTCGGATGAGTTTGTTCCCTTACTCAACGAAGAAGGGCCGACTCGCTACGCTCGTGATGATGTCTCACAATATGAAGTCAAGCGATTACGTCGTGGCGTGTATGTGCCCGATGTGTTTCTCGATATGCATGGCATGACTCAGCAAGAGGCCAAACGAGAACTGGGGGCTATGATTGCCTACTGCATCAAAAATGAAATCTCTTGTGCCTGTGTCCAACACGGCATCGGTAAACACATCCTCAAGCAAAAGACGCCACTGTGGCTCGCACAACATCCGGATGTGATGGCGTTTCATCAAGCGCCGCTGGAATTTGGCGGAGACGGCGCGCTTTTGGTGCTACTGTCCATTCCAGAAAAGTAACGAAAAGTGCTACTGCCTTAACTCTGGAGGGATAGGCAAGTCGGCGGTTTTCAAGTTAGGTCGCTGACCACCGCGCTTGCGATACTGCTTTAACTGGAACACGTAAGCGAGGATCTGCGCGACTGCGGTAAACAAGCCGTCTGGAATTTCTTGTTCAAGCTCAGTTGAGTGGTAGAGTGCTCGCGCCAAAGGCGGTGCTGGCACTACGTAGATATCGTGCTCGCGCGCAATTTCACGGATTTTCAGCGCCATATGGTCAGTACCTTTGGCCACCACGATTGGCGCTCTATCCGTGTCTTGCTTATAGCGTAGTGCAACAGAGAAGTGCTCGGGGTTAGTCACTATCACGTCGGCTTGCGGCACTTCTGCCATCATGCGCCGCTGGGCAGCCTCACGCTGTAACATTCGAATTCGGCCTTTGACCTCAGGTTTACCTTCGGTGTCTTTGTATTCGTCTTTCACCTCTTGTTTAGTCATTTTCAGTTGGTTGGCGTGTTGCCAAATCTGAAACGGAATATCAATCGCGACCACAATCAGCAAAGTACAACTGATCAACAAGATAAATTCGAGCAAAATATCAAGCGCATGAAAGATGTTTTGCGGGTAGACATCCAAGCTCAGTTGAAACAGGTCTACTTGAGCGGCGTTAATGAGATAGAAAGCCATCCCTGACACCAGCGCGACTTTCAAAATAGACTTGATTAGTTCGACCCAGCTTTGCAGCCCGACCATCCGCTTTAAGCCACTTAGCGGGTTCATCTTCGACCACTTTGGCATCGCCGCTTCCGCTGAAAAGCTAATACCGCCAACACCAGCTGCGCCAATCAAAGCCGCGATAAAGAGCGTCACCAAAATAAGTACCAGAGGCAGAATGAGCATCCCCAGTGAGCCCAAAACGATGTCGAACAGCTTTACTTGATCAAAAATCTCTTCACGCGATAAGCTAAACATTCGCTCCATATTAGAAAACAGAGCGCGTGCCAAACCCTCGCCAAACCACATCAGGGCAATGGCGCCTACCACTAGTACCGACACCGACGCCAACTCTTTTGACCTTGCAACCTGCCCTTTCTCTCGAGCCTGTTGCAAGCGCCTGGGCGTGGCGTCTTCGGTACGTTCTTGACCGTCGGATTCTGCCATCTAGTCTCCTAACAGTTGAGCCGAATAAAGCGACAGATTTGTTGCTCGCCCTGTAACCAGAATAGTTCATAGTGGTTATACAAGCCGGCAATAATGTACCAACAGAGCAGTAAGCCCACCATCAGCGCAAACGCGAAACCGAGTGAAAAAATATTAAGCTGTGGTGCGGCACGCGTCATCACACCAAACGACAAGTTGATGGTTAGCAAGGCAATAATGCCCGATAACGACATACTCAGCGCCACCTTGAACATAATGCCAAGCCATAACGCCAGCTCACGAAAATCAACCGTAGTGAGAGAACCAGTGCCAATCGGCAAGGATTTAAAGCTCATCACCACCAACATAATCATCTTTAAGTGACCGTCTGTGGCCAAAAAAAACATAGTCGAGAGAAACATGAAAAGCTGACCAAGCAGCGGCGTGTTTTGTCCATTCGCCGGGTCAACCATAGAAGCGAAACCCAAACTCGATTGCATACCCAAGATTTGACCTAAGATAACAAAGGTTTGAATCATAAACTGAGTCACCGTGCCCATCGCGACACCAATGATGATCTGCTCAAGTAATGTCATAAACCCAGCAAAAGAGAGCAGCTCGATATTGTCGGGGACCGCTGGAATCGCTGGCATCACCGCAAACGTAATCGCTAGCCCCAAGTAGAGCCTGACCCTCGTAGAGACAAAGCGAGCGCCAGTCACCGACATGACCATCAACATCGCCGCAATACGGGTATAAGGCCAAAAGTAGTTGGCAATCCAGTCAAGTACAACGCTAGCAGGATACTCCATAACCGGTCCTAGTAGAGAACTTGAGGTAAGCGTTCAATCAGACCAAAGAAAAACTCCATCAACATCTGCGTCATCCAATGCCCAAATAACATCAGCGCCAGAAGGGTGACGATCAAACGCGGCAAAAAGCTTAACGTCTGTTCGTTGATAGAGGTCGCGGCTTGGAAAATCGCCACCACCAAACCAATCAATAGACTGGGAATGATGATCGCAGAGACCATGATAAGCACCATCCACAGTGCTTCACGAAACAGCTCGACGAACATTTCAGGAGTCATAATATTCCTCCCGTCACAACGCGAAGCTGCCAGCGAGCGTGGATAAAATCAGGTTCCAACCGTCGACCAATACAAACAGCATCAGTTTGAACGGCAGCGAGACAATCATCGGTGACAACATCATCATACCCATCGCCATCAGCACTGAGGCGACAACCAAGTCAATCACCAAGAACGGCAAAAACAGCATAAAGCCGATTTGGAATGCGGTTTTTAACTCTGAGGTGATAAAGGCCGGGATCAACACCGCCATCGACACCTCTTCTGGTGCGGTTGCGGTGGAACCAGAGATATTGACGAATGTCTCCAGGTCTTTGACTCGCGTCTGTTTGAGCATGAAGTCTTTCATTGGCACTTGGGCTAAGTCAAAGGCCTGGCGAGCACTGATCTGCTCGTTAATGTATGGCTGGATCGCATCATCATTGATCTTACTCAGCACCGGCGACATGATGAAAAACGTCAGGAATATCGCAATACCAATAATCACTTGGTTTGACGGAGTCTGTTGTAAGCCCATGGCTTGACGCAATATAGACATCACCACCACAATCCGGGTAAATGAGGTCATCAGGATAACCATGGCGGGTAAAAACCCGAGCATGGTCATCAGGGCTAAGATTTGCAGGTTGATGGAATAGTCTTCGGTACCATCTGGGTTAGTAGTCATGGTGAACGCAGGTATTCCAGCACCGCTGCCGGTAAATGTCCCGGTCGATATAGTACGAGAGGCGCCTTGCTCACGCTCCATCGCTGACACAGTGACCGAGTCCGTGGCCGCAACATTCGCAGGAACAGAAGTGGCTAGCTCTTCCTCGGCAGAGGCCACCCAGGAGACCAGTGACAGGACACAAGCCAGTAGTAGCGTGAATAACTTAGTCTTTGTGATCATTCTTCTTTAACAGCTGAGTCAGTTGATTTGAAAACGAACTGACCGCTAGCTCCTCCTGAGACAGTGGCTTATCCAACTTAGCGATGAGTTGAATCGACTGCGCCGTGGCACCGACCAAAAATTGCTCCTCTCCGGCCTGGACGATCATGATTCGTTCTCGGTGACCGACTGCAATTTGCCGCACGACACTAAGGCCCTTTTGATTGACCAACGCAGGCACACGCATCCGCTTCAGCAACCAAGCCAAAAGCAAAATAAAGGCAATAACGAACAAGAGCGACCCAAAAGTGGTCGCCCAGTCAAGTTGACTACCTGTGGTGGTAGCCATCGCCGTTGGTGAAAGTAGAAGAAGCAACAAAAGTAAGCGCTTCCTAACTTTTAACCTCATAAGTATCCCTACTCTATCTGAGTTTTTTGATACGCTCAGTCTGGCTAATCACATCGGTTAAACGAATACCGAACTTATCGTTGACCACCACCACTTCACCGTGTGCAATCAAGGTTCCATTTACCAAAACATCAAGAGACTCGCCTGCCAAACGTTCAAGCTCGACCACCGAACCTTGGTTGAGTTGCAGTAAGTTACGGATACTAATTTTTGAGCGCCCGACTTCCATTGAGATGGTGACAGGGATGTCGAGAATCGTATCGAGTTTACGTCGCTCATCTTCCGAGATCGGGGGCGCTGTATCTTCGAGCTCATCAAGTTGAGCTGACATCACTTCATCTACATCAATCTCTGGCGCAGCTGGATCCTCACCAAGAGCCGCAGCCCACTCATCCGCCAATTTTTGGTCGTCACTTGGTTCCATACCTGTTACCTATTTCTGTTTTATTCATCCATATCACCTTCATCTTCTTCTAGCTCAGAAATCACATCTTTGCCGAGGAAAGCAATATCGGTTTTAACTACGTCTGGACGTTTGATCTTCTCAGAGACTTGCACCGCGAGCTTCTCACCAGAACGGCCCATTTTCACCCGAAATGTCGGCAGTTCTTCAACAAACATCACCGCATGCTCGGGCATGTCAATCGGGATTATGTCTCCCGGCCTCAGCTCCATAAGATCGCGTAAAGAAATATCTTGTTCAAGCAAATCGACTTTGAAGTTAACCGGAACATCCATGATCTCCTCACGTAACGCCGTGCTCCATCGAACGTCGGTTTCCATTTTGTCAGATTGAACACCGGCATCTAGCAACTCGCGAATCGGTTCAACCATGGAGTAAGGCATCACCACATGGAAATCACCGCCACCGCCATCGACTTCAATGTGGAAGGAGCTGACAACAATCACCTCGGTTGGGCTGACAATGTTGGCCATACTTGGGTTCACTTCTGAATCCAGGTATTCAAACTCGACACCCATTACAGGTGACCAGGCTTCCTTATAATCCTCGAAGACAATTTTTAGCAGCAGCTGTACGATGCGACGCTCAGTCGGAGTAAATTCTCGCCCTTCGATTCGCGCATGGAAACGGCCGTCACCACCAAAGAAGTTTTCTACTAGGATAAAGACCAAGCGCGCTTCCATGGTAATTAGTGCGGTGCCTTTCAGTGGTCTAAAGCGCACCATGTTCAAGCTGGTCGGAACGTACAAAGTATTTTGGTACTCACCAAACTTCATCATTTGTACGCCATTAATCGAGACTTCAGCGGTCTTGCGCAGCATGTTAAATAGACTGATTCGCATATGACGTGCGAAACGCTCGTTGATAAGCTCGAGCGTCGGCATTCGACCACGTACAATGCGGTCTTGAGATGAAAAGTCAAAGTCAACGGCACTCGCGTCCGAGGCAACTTCTTCCTCTTCTACCTCATCGACATCATCAACACCATGAAGCAGCGCATCGATCTCGTCTTGGCTTAATAGATCAGTCACTGGTCACCTATTGCATTACAAAATCAGTAAACAAAACACGTTCGATGACCGGTTGGCCAACGGCGCGATTCAAACTCGCTTTGATATCATCAGTGGCTTTGTCGCGAAGCTCGACCCGACCATTGGTGGTACGCAATTGCTCAAGCGTCGCTGAGGCAAAAGTACTCAGCAGCGAGCTTTCAATCAACGGCGAATGGTAACGAGCAAGGTTTTCGTTTTCGCTGCCACGAACCATCAATTGGACCTTAATCTGCACCAAGCGATCTCTCTTATCGCCGGTCACATTAAACAAAAACGGTTGGGGGATGTTGACATAGGCCACGGGATCAACCGGTGCCACTGCCTGTTGGGCTGCCGCTTGCTGGCTTTCATCGCCCTCGTCAGAGCCCAATAAGAAAAACGCTGCGCCACCGCCACCCACAAGCAAGACAACCACTGCGATAATAATGATCAGGAGCTTGCTTTTTCCCTTGGGGGCTTCTGTTTCGACTTCTTCAACTGCCATGCTTAACGTTCTCTATTTGTTCATTTTTTATAGTTTAAGCGTAATAACTAATTCCATCACGCTTTGCAGCGACATTCAAATCAAGATTGATGTCTGGTTCAAGGTTTTCTTCACCTCGGAAGCCCTGACTGCTGCCTCCTTGACCAGAATTGCCTTGTCCACCCTCAGCATAACGCTTTTGCTGCTGTCCAGAGGCTTGCTGTTGTACTGAGGTATCACCGAGCTGAACCCCCTGCTGTGCGAGCATCTCTCGCAGTCTTGGCATCGACTGTTCAATCACATCGCGTGCTTGCTGGTTCGCCACGGTAAAGTGAACCGTTGCCGCGTCTCCATTCATGTTCATCCGAATTTGCATGCGACCTAATTCAGGTGGGTCGAGTCGAATATCAATATTCTTAAGATTCTTCGACATCATCATCTGCACCCGCTCAGCCACTTGCTCACCCGCCAAGTCTCTATTGAGCTGCAGTGGCGCCTGAGCTGCTTGTTCCGCTCTGGCTTGTGTCAATGCATTGCTGCCCGGCTGCCCCGCAGCTTGTGCTAATTGCTGGGCAAAACCGCTGCTGCTTTCACTGCCCGGTTGGGCGCCTTCGGTTTTACCTGTTGCAAGCTGGCCCGCCCCTGCTCTAGCGCCAAGCGCCGCTTTCAACAGCATTTGGTCCTGACTTACTGCCGCGTTTGGCGCTGCAGCAAGCTGCTGTAACTGACTCGCGGCAATATCGTTAGGTAATGGCACTGCTTGGGCTGCGTTGGCCTGCAGTGCATGCTGTGCGGCTTGCGCTTGAGATTGCTGATTAACAAGAGCATGGTGCACCGACTGAGCCACTGCGGCTTGCTGAGGTTTGGCTGATAGCTCTGATTTTAGCTTCAGTTCATCACTACTGACTTGCTCGGCTGACGCCCAAGGAATTGCTGCGGCAGTCGATGCTGCCGCAAGCTCTGGTGAAATCTGTTGTTCATTGCCATCATCGATGATAGCAGCGCCCGTCAACATAGATCCCGCAGCGACAGCACCCGCGCTTTGCGGCGATTTCTCTATTTTCGCGGTCTCACCTGTGGCTACCATCGACGCAGAAACAAACGCGCTTGCCTGAGCTTCATTTAACAACTCGCCTTCGAACGTCGTTTCAGAGCCTGTTACGACGTTACTTGGCTGCTCCGCGACAGTATCGGCTTGTTGCTGAGGTTCAATCTCGATCTTTTTAGCGCCGTTATTAACTTGGTTTTGAGCCACTGCGGCTGCGCTAACAGCAGCAACGGCCGCTGCTCCGTTACCAGCAAGGTTCTCCTGGTCATCTTGAGCTTGCTGCGCCATCTGAGACTCATCTGCCGAAGGTTCGATAAATCGCTGCGCAGACGCTGGAATCGTCGGAGTTTGCTGTTGATTCACGCTTGACGCGTCTGCCTCTTCACTATCAATCGCTGCCACTGCTTGTGCTTGGTTCTCCTTAAGCACTGGCTTATTACTGTCAACAACCCCTGCATCTGCCGTTGCCTCCTGGTTGAGACTGGCTTTTGCTTCTGGGCTTGGCACCGTTAGCTTGGTTTCTTCATCAATGCCCGGTTTCACAGGCTTGCTACCTAGCTGCTGAGCTTCGCTTTGTGTTGCTGTATGACTAGGTTGTGGTGGCAACTCTTTGCCGTCTTGTGCCTTAAGCGCTCGATTCGACTCATCTAAACGCTGCAAGACTTGGTCGTTATCTGACACTATCTTAGCGGCGTCACTATTTTCTTCAGGTGTGTCTTTCGCGGCTTTCACCGACTGAGTTTCATCGGCTTCGTCACCCTGCTCCAGTAACACCTCGGTCGACTGATCTTTCTCGCTAGACACTTTGGTTTTGCTTGCCTCACCATCAGCCGTTACCTCAGACTCTGCTGCTACTTTCTCTGCAGATACGCCAGCCTCACTAGTTTTTTGGCTGCTCTCACCTTTGACTAAAGCCGCCAACTTGGCAAAAAAACCTCCAGATTCGGATGTTTCCGTTGTCGCCTCGCCACCTTCTGAGGCGGCAACAGTCGCTTTAGGACTCTCTGATACCGATGACAAGTTAATATTCATACGAGCTTCACTCACTGTAATGCGCGCAGGTGGCGCTATCTGGCACTGACACGGCAAACAGCCTAATTCAGGTTGAATCCGAGTTTGTTAGGTTACATTAACGTACGTGTTACCAGAGTTACATTGCAAAAATTACGCCAAATAAAGGCTTAGACAAATGCATTGTCATTGATGTGAGGTTAGTTCAAACTGCGGCGGCCAAATTGAAGAGTAGAAAACTCATCCATTTGTTGCTGTTCACGGCGGTTTTGTAAACGCTGCTTTTCGTTTTGCTTTTTTTCGATCAACCACTCGTAAGAGCGACGCGTCTTGCGACACTCTAACCAGTTCTGTTCACAGTTGTTAACCTGATCCTTGAAGTGCGACTCTGCCTGCTTCTGTTTAGAGAGCGTTTCATCGAGCGTAGTTAAGAAGCGATTTAGATGGGAGTATTGGCTGGCGGTCAATCCTTGCTGACCACGATCGACCAATTGCTGACAATAGTCGAGTCGATATTTTTCGATCTGCTCTAACTGCTGATAGTAGCCTTCTAGCTCAGTGCGTGCTTGACTGAGCGCCAACGCGGCCTGATTTTCGCGCTCTTTGGCTTGCTCAAGCAAAAACTCAAGTGCGTTGTCCATCGATTACCCTTCCCCTTGCAGCAGATTGCTCAGCATGTTGACACACATGTCGTAGGGGACGGTCTCTTTCATGCTTTGCTGTAAGTAGCTGTCGAGTTTCGGCTTGAGAGTAAACGCCCCATCAATCGCCTGATCGGTACCAGGTTTGTAGGCGCCGATTGAAACCAAGTCTTGATTCTTGCGGCAAATCGACAGTACCTGCCTCACCGCTTTAGACATCAACATGTGTTCTTCAGAAGTAATCTGTGGCATGACACGGCTGACCGACTTCTCTACATCAATTGCAGGATAGTGGCCCGCGTCGGCCATTTCACGCGACAGCACGACGTGACCGTCGAGTATGGCTCGCGAGGCATCCGCGATTGGGTCTTGCAGATCGTCGCCTTCGGTCAATACGGTGAAAAAAGCGGTAATCGAACCTTGATCGGGGTTACCGTTGCCGGCGCGCTCGACCAAAGCTGGTAGTTTGGCAAAAACCGAAGGTGGATAACCTTTGGTGGCTGGCGGCTCACCAACTGAAAGCGCAATCTCACGTTGAGCTTGAGCAAAGCGTGTCAGTGAATCCATGAGTAGTAACACGTCCAAACCTTGGTCGCGAAAATATTCAGCAATAGTGAGCGCGGTTTGACAGCCTTTCAAACGCATCAGCGGCGAGGAGTCTGCGGGCGCCGCGACCACTACTGAACGTTGACGACCATCGACACCTAAGATCTCTTCGATAAACTCTTTAACCTCACGGCCACGTTCACCGATCAGTCCAACCACCACCACCTGAGCGGTGGTACCGCGAGTCATCATGCCTAAAGTGACCGATTTACCGACACCGGAGCCAGCAAATAGGCCAATACGCTGGCCTTTGCCCACCGTTAATAAACCGTTGATGGCTTTAATACCGACATCCAAAGGTTCAGAAATGGGTTTTCGTGCTAACGGGTTAATCGGTTCGGCGTTGAACGAGGCGCGCTGCTCAGTATAAATAGGGCCCAGACCATCGAGAGGATTACCGACCCCATCAATAACTCGGCCGAGCAGCTCCATTCCCACCGGCAGTCCAGATTCACTGGTCATCGGCGTTACTTTGGCCCCAGGTAGTACCCCAGTGATCTGCTCACTTGGCATCAGATAGAGATTGTCACCAGAAAAACCGACCACTTCTGCTTCCATCACACCATGCATGGTTTCAACCTTGCACAAACTGCCAATAGGCGCACGACAGCCGGTCGCTTCCAACGTCAAGCCGACCACACGCACTAGTTTACCTGACGCAACAGGTCGGCAAGTTAAACCTTGGGTTTTGTATTGAGAGAGACGTTCCGCCAGCGCCAGCATTACTCACCACCTTGGTGACGATTAACTCCACAAAAGCTTTGAATAACGCTACGAATTCGATCTTCCATCCGATAGTTGACACTCGACTCACCCGCCTCGATTTGCACATCGCCGCGGTTAAGCGCAGGTTCGCTCATTAACGTCCAATTGCGGAACTCAAGTTGCTCCTCACCGTAGGAAGAACGAATAATTTCCACATCGTCAGGATGGAGTTTAAGGGTAATAGCATGGCCCGATATCGGCAGAGACTCTACCGATTGTTTAATGGTATCGAGTACCACCTGAGGATTGGTTTGCACTTCGACATGAACCACCTCTTTCACCAAAGTCAGTACCATATCGACCAGCTGTTTTTCGACTTGGGCATTCATTAGCTCAAGGGGCTGTGCAAACTGGTTGGCGAGATTGACAAAGGTTTGCACTTGCTGCTGAATAAACTCTTGCCCAGCCGCAACACCTTCAACTTTGCCTGCTTCGAGGCCCTCTTGCTTGCCTTCGTCAAAGCCTTGCTGTTTGCCTTTGTCGTAACCTTGCTTGAAACCCGCTTCTTGCCCTTGATGAAGCCCCTCCTGATAAGCTTGTTGCTTGATCAGTTCAATTTCATCTTCGCTCAGCGCTTTAGGGGCTTCTTCTTGGACCGGCTCAGCAATTGGCATCCAGCTCGGGTCATAGTTCATCGCCGTTTCTTTGGCTTGACCGTGGGTTTGCGCAGTATAGTCGGGCATACCCCAACGCTCAGGTTTTTCGACCTGCTCGTCATTGTCTAATCGTAAAAAACCACGCTTTCTTTCCAAAGACATAGAGACCTTAGTTACTTAGCTTACAGGAATTCATCTGCGCCGCCGCCCAGCATGATCTCACCAGAATCCGCCATACGACGTGCCACGGCCAATACTTCTTTCTGCGCTGCTTCAACGTCAGATACCTTAATTGGCGGCATGGCTTCTAGGTCATCACGCATCATCTCAGCAGCACGCTTGGACATGTTCTTGAAGATCTTGTCGCGCAGTGCATCGTCCGCGCCTTTCAGTGCACGCTGCAAGGCGTCTTGTGGCACATCGCGCAGCAGCTTCTGGATACCTTGGTCGTCGACTTCGATCAGGTTTTCGAACACGAACATCAGATCTTGAATCTGGGTCGCCATGTCTTCGTCTTGATCGCGGATTTGCTCCATCAAGATGCCTTCGACGTTGTTGTCCATGTAGTTCATGATCTCGGCGGCCGCTTTCAGGCCACCAATTTTCGCTGCTTGAGCACCTGCTTGGCCGGCGAACTGCTTCTCCATGATCTCGTTCAGCTCAGCCAGTGCTGATGGTTGAACTTCCTCAAGGTTGGCAATACGCATCATAAGGTCTAGACGGTCACGCTCAGCAAACTGCGAGAGAATTTCGGCCGATTGGTCTGGCTCCAAGTAGGAAAGCACGATGGTTTGAATCTGTGGGTGCTCGTTGATGATGATACTCGCCACCTGACGCGGGTCCATCCATTTCAAAGAATCTAGACCTTTAGAGCCGGTACCAAGTAGAATTTGGTCAACCAAGTTGTTGGCTTTATCTTCGCCTAACGCCGCAACTAGGGCATTACGCATAAAGTCTTCGCTGCCCATACCAATGTTTGTGTACTTCTGGATATCTTCCAAAAAGGCACGGTGGACTGCGCCTACTTTGTCTTGGCTCAAGTCCGCGGCGCGTGCCATGGCGCTACCCACACGTTGCACCTGTTTCGGCTCTAGGTGGCGAATAATGCCCGCTGCATCTTCCTCGTTGAGACTCAACAATAAGATCGCCGCGCGTTCTTCGCCCGGAATACTGGCGATATCGACGGTGCTTTCGATCACTTCACCGCCTTCACCTTGAGGAACTACTTCGTTAGGCATCTTGCATCCAATTCTTCACAACTTGTGCTGCCAGTTCTGGTTCATTAGCAACCAGGGCACGAACCGCTTTCAGCACGTCTTCATCTTTGTGTAAATTAGGCAAGTCTATACTTGAGCCAAACTCAAACAACTCGCCACCATCTAAATCACCGCCAATTAAGCTTGTTTCGCCATCAACACCGATTGGCAAGCCATCAGGGCCGTACAGCTGCTCATCTTCATCTGAAGCAGGGTTGAGCAGTTTCTTCATTGCAGGACGAACCAAGACTAGCACCACTACGATGATCACTAGCGCACTAGCAAACCAACGAATCCAATCGTTGAAGTTGGGATGCTCCCAAATTGGCACATCCGCCAGAACCTCAACTTCCGGCTCTGCGAACTGCATACTAAGCACGTTGAGCAGATCGCCACGACCTTCGTTGAAACCGACCGTACCCACCAGCAGCTGTTTAATAGAGTTTAGCTCAACATCAGAAATCGGCTCATAGCTGGTTTCGCCGGTGTCAGGGTTAACTATGGCACGGTTCTTCACCGCTACAGCAACGGTTTGGCGATTGACGATACCAGTTTGTCGACGCTCATGACTGATGGTAGTGTCGAGTTCAAAGTTACGCGTTGCCTCTTTGTGCACCGAACCTTGCCCGAGAAGACTTCCATCTTTCATTTGCGCCACATCTTGAGGGATAGAGGCATCCGCTGGCGGCTGGTTACTTAGCGCGCCTGGCACACCCGCAACTACATTGCCGTTGTTATAGTCTTCGAGCGTGTATTCACTGCGTGTGGCGGGGGTATTTGGGTCAAAACTTTTGCGCGTTTGCTCAACCGCACTGAAATCAAGTTCAATGTCCACTTGTGCGGTATAGTTGCCAAAGCCCAAAATAGGAATCAATACTGAGTCGATTTTTTCACGCAGTGCTTGCTCTTGTTTACGCTCTAATTCGTGCTCTTTACGGCGAGCCGCAGAAGCTGGGTCTTGCGAGCCTGAGCTGAGTAAACGACCATGTTGGTCAGTCACTGTGATGCGATTGGGTTTCATGCCCGGCACCGCACTGGCCACCATATCAACCACAGAGTCGACTTCTTCTTGCTTTAAGTTAGTGCCAGTTTTGAGTGTTAAAAATACCGAAGCAGACGCTTCTTGGTTGTGACGAACAAACACGCTCTGTTTGGGTAGAGCAAGCAGCACGCGCGCTTTACGTACTTGCTTCATCTCTTCAATTGCTTTCGACAACTGGCGCTCACGGCTCAACTTTAAGCGTTCTTGCTCTAGACGCTGAGACACACCGAATCCCATATCTTGCAACAGAATTTCGTCGCCGGCTTGTCGCTCCTGATTCAAACCTGCACGCACCATGTCGAGTTTCAGGCTGTTGTAATCACTGGCAGGGACCAAAATGGTGTTGCCATCAAGTTTGTATTCGAGTTTTTGCTGGTCGAGGTAGTCAAGAACGGGAATCAGCTCTTCTGTTTCATAAGCACCTAAAGGGCGCATCTCTGGCTCTTTGACCCAGAAAAACAGCATAACAATAAGAGCAACACAGATGGAGATAGACAGAACCAAAACAACTTGACGCAGCAAGTCGAGGTCACCGACGGCCATGTCAAACTTCGAACTGCTCTTTTCGTCCAGATCAGGATTCTGGACATTGGTATCGAGATCGGTTGTTGCAAGCATTGCGCTATCTGCGCCGCCATCGGCAACTGCCAGATCCGTTGATTGATTTTGCTCTGCCACAGACTTTACCTAACTACTTAAACCGGCATGTTCATCAATTCTTTGTACGCTTCCACCAGCTTGTTACGTACTTGAATTGTTGCTTCAAAAGCGACGCTGGATTTGTTTCTCGCGATCATCACGTCAGAAAGAGAGACATCGGCATCACCGCGATCAAAACGCATTTGCAGATCACCTGAGGTTTTTGAAAGACTATTGACGTTATTGATGGCGTTGTTGAGCAGCTGACCAAAGTCGGCACCGACAGCTTGTCCTGTCGCCGCTGGTTTAGTACCGCTTGCTTCGAACATCATTGCTTGCATTTCACTTTGAAAACCATCAACTCTCATCAAAACCTCGGTTGTCAACTCTTTGACATGTTCATGTGCTGGACTTATGACGCTGCAATCCTCGTGCCACGTCGATTGATAGGGAAAATAACACGTTAGTTTGGAATATCAATCCCAGCATCACGCATTTTTGCTAACTTGTAGCGCAAAGTTCGTGGACTAATGCCGAGTTTTTCGGCCATCTCTTTGCGGCGACCATTACACTCCTCTAACGTTTCGAGGATGATCGCAAACTCTTGGTCTCTGAGCTCGCCGCCTAGGCCACTGCCTGAGGCCAAATTTTTTGTCGCTTCAGCAATTGGCCTAACGTCAGGAGCCACTGCGCTGTCGCTGTTTTCTACCGCCACTTGTAAACCTGAGGCGTCTTGCCAATCCAGCCCTTCAAGTAGGATATGTCCGGCATCAATGTGGCCATTTTCACTAAGGATCAACGCGCGCTGTACCACATTGTCGAGCTCGCGTACGTTACCTGGCCATGGATACGCTAAAAGTTTAGCCACCGCTTGTGGTGACAGCGTCGGAACAGGTAGACCCAGTTTTTGGCAATGGCGCTCAACTAAGTGATTAGCCAATGGTTCGATATCACCTTGACGCTCACTCAGCGCTGGCCATGTAATTGGGAAGACATTGAGTCGGTAATATAAATCTTCGCGAAAATTGCCTTCTTGGACGTATTGCTTCAGATCGCGGTTACTGGTCGCCAATACCCGCACATCAAGCTTAACGCTTTTTCTGCTGCCTAAGCGTTCAACCTCACGCTCTTGCAAAACGCGCAGTAATTTCGCTTGGAGGTTCAGGTCCATTTCGCTGATTTCATCCAACAAAATGGTCCCCCCTTGCGCTTGCTCGAACTTACCTGGACACGCTTGTACCGCTCCGGTGAACGCCCCTTTTTCGTAACCAAACAGGGTCGCTTCGAGCATGTTGTCAGGAATAGCTGCACAGTTAATCGCCACAAATGGGCCATCTTTGCGATTCGATGCGTTGTGGATGTAGCGAGACATCACCTCTTTTCCCGAACCGCTAGGACCTAACACCATCACACTGGCATCGGTTTTGGCAACTTTGTCAGCCAGCGCCAATAACTTAATACTTTTTTCATCGGCCACGACCGCGTCGCCGTTATCATCGGATTTTACTGGGGCATAGCGGCTGACCATATTTAACAAGACTTCTGGCGCAAACGGTTTGGCCATGTAGTCAATCGCACCATCTTTCATCGCTGATACTGCATCTTCGATGTTGGCATACGCCGTCATCAGTAACACAGGTAAGTTGGGCCAATGTTGCTTAATGCTGCGCAGTAGAGCTAAGCCGCCCATACCCGCCATTTGCACATCAGAAACAACAATGTCTACACTGTTTGATTTGAGTTTGACTAAGGCATCTTCAGCGCTATCAGCTTCGAGCCATTCGTAACCCGCCAGCGCTAATGTATCGACCAGAGCCTCACGTAGACCTTCATCATCTTCTACTATTAGGACCTTACTTTGAGCCATTGTCATTCTCCAGTGATTGGTTCTTGTTCAACATCAGGGCGGCGTTCTAACGGCAGGCACATAGTAAAGCACGCCCCTTCTCCCTGTTCTGAAATCAGTTCTAACCTACCTTCATGGGCGCGACATACCATTTGTACGACCGCGAGTCCCAGCCCCGTACCTTGAGAGCGAGTGGTGAAGAAAGGTTCCATAATTTTGTTTTGCAACTCAGGTGGTACGCCAGGTCCGCTATCTTGGACCGAAATGCGTAGCTCGCCATTGACCGGACGACAAAACACGTCCAGCTGCGACCCTTTACCGGCGATTTGAATTGCATTCATCACTAAGTTGCTCAGTGCAGAAGCGATCGCATTGGCGTTACCGAGAAGTTGTGTCTGCTCTTGTTCGACCTCAAGGTGATAATCGATGTGGTTGGTTTTTAAGGCGGTTTCAATCATCGGAGAGAACTCAGCAATCAACGCCTCTACGGTGAAAGGCTTAACCACTTTGTTGTCGCCTCCTTTGGCGAACAACAGCATGTCGTTGACCTGTTTTTCAAGATCGTGCAAGCGATCCATCAGTTTGGTTTGAAAGCGGTCTTTGGTTGCCGCGGGCAAGTTGGGAGCAGCGAGGTTTGAGGCATACAACATCGCACTCGACAAAGGGGTACGCACTTGATGAGCGAGTGACGCAACCATACGTCCGAGTGAAGACAAGCGCTGCAAGTCGCTGATCCGAGATTGCAACAATCGGGTTTCTGTCAGGTCAGTGATCAGAATTAACTGCCCTGTGGTTGATGCAGAGATAGCCAAACGAACTTTTCGCCCATTGCGCAGGGAAATTTCATGGCCATCGTCTTCACGCGGCGCAAACGCTTGTTGGATGACTTCAAACCATTTGTCTCCTACCAGAGGCAACTCCAACAAACGCTGTGCTTCTGGGTTGGCTTCCTGCACCGTGCCCTGAGTATCAAGTAAAATAACGCCAGCAGGCATAACATCCAATACCTGTTGGTAACGTTCGACTTGTTGCTCCAGAGTACCTAGTGGTGTTGGGTTATCTGTAGGTGGTGTTGAATGCATGACGTATTTCTGCCTTAAAAACTACAATAGCCTGTAATGCAAAAAGCACGCCAGGCTATTATTGTTATTTTTCAATCACTTAATGTCAAGTCGATAAATTGACAGTCAATGTTTGAACACTTACCGCTGCAAGTTGTACTTACGCATCTTCTCAACCAAAGTGGTGCGACGCATACCCAGCATATCAGCGGCCCGTGCCACGACGCCTCCTTGTGCGTCTAACGCTTGATTAATCATGTTCACCTCCAACTCGGCCAACATCTCTTTCAAGTTAACCCCTTCAGGAGGCAGGCTCTGCGGCGCATTTTCATGTTGTTCAAATACGTCATTCGATTCAAAGCTAAAATCCTCAGAGAAGATGTCTTGCAGAGCGTCACGCTCTTGCTCTTCAACCGACTCGCGGCTGTGATACTCAGGTTGGAATTCAGGAATATCACTGTAACGATACTTAGTCGGTAAATGGTTAACATCAACCAGGCTGTTCGGATAAAGAATGATCATCCGTTCGACGAGGTTCGCCAGTTCGCGGACGTTACCCGGCCATTCATGCTCCATTAGGGAGTTGATTGAACGAGGTGTAAAGCAGATCGGTTGCGCCCCTTCAGACTCCATTCTAGTCATCAACTCTTGAAGCAGCAGCGGAATGTCTTCTTTACGCTCACGCAGCGCCGGCATCTCTATCGGGAAAACATTCAGTCGGTAGTATAAGTCTTCACGGAATGATTCGTCGTCAATCATAGACTCAAGATTGCGGTGAGTCGCCGCAATCACGCGTACGTTGACACGAATAGTGGTATTGCCGCCGACGCGTTCAAAACAGCGCTCTTGTAGCACACGCAGTAGCTTCACTTGCATCGGCATTGGCATATCACCAATTTCATCCAAAAACAGAGTGCCACCTTCAGCCAATTCAAAGCGCCCTTTACGCGAGGTGATCGCCCCGGTAAACGCCCCTTTTTCGTGGCCAAACAATTCACTTTCAAGCAAATCAGCAGGTATCGCACCACAGTTGATTGGCACAAATGGACCATTACGACGCGCTGAATGGTAATGGATGTTGCGTGCAACCACCTCTTTGCCGGTTCCTGATTCACCGAGAATCAGAACATTGGCTTCGGTACCAGACACCTGTTCGATAAGATGACGAACATCTTTAATGCCAAGACTCTGCCCCACCAAGCTGCGGAACAGGGTATTTTTACGTGAAGATGAAAGGACATTGACCCCTTTACGGCCAAGGAAATCCTTACAATGACGTAACGCTTCACTTAATTGCGGATAGTTAAGAGGATACTCAAGATCACCGACATAGTTTGTCAGCTCTTCAACAGGATAAGAATGCTTACCCGCAATCAACAAAGGTATATGGTTGGCTTGGGCGAGTTGTTGGCTCAACTCGAGAGGAAACGGCTCGCCATTGAGGGAACCGAGGATACACCCAGCCCACACTTGCGACCAGTCAATACTGGCAAGCTGATCCGAGCAGACCGCCTCACATTGTTCTCCAACAAATTCTAAAATAGTACTGAGATTGGTACGAGCTTGTGCATCATCTTCAATCACAAGTAGTTTTGCTAAACCTTGCATAGGTGAGATAGTTTGCCTTTATTATTCAACGTTGTGGCTGGTTTATGTTGCTAGCGTTACAGATAACTATAGTTGAGAAAGCTCGCTAGACAATGGATAAAAATTCAGCAACAAAAAAAGCCACTAGGCTAGTTAGTGGCTTCTATTCTATTTGATAAAAAAAATATGGCAACCAAGCGATTGCTTGATGTGATGTTAGCCCAAAAGCGATCGGTGACTAAAAAGCCCCATAGTTCAATAATTAACCACTCTGTTAGGCTTTACTTATAAGCCCACATCCGCGGCGGTCAAATTATGGTATTCGCTTGGAATTTGATCCCATGCAGATTTTATTTCACGAATAATTTCTATCACGTCGTCGATCGGTTGTGGATCATTTTGGTGATTCGCTTCGGTAATTTGAGTAATCATGAACTCATACAACTGATCAAGATTTTGAGCGATATCACCGCCATCATCCATCGACAGGCAACTACGAAGACTGATCACAATATCGAGCGCTTTGCCAAGACGCTCACCTTTGACAGGAATGTTCCCTGCAAGCATCGCCGCTTTGCCTTGAATCAAACGTTCGATGGCCCCAGCCATTAGCATTTGAACAATTTTATGCGGGGAGGCCGCACTGAGCTGGCTATCAACCGATACCTTCTTGTAAGCCTGTAGTGAACCACGCATAACAAACCTCTTAATTTATAAAAACTTCTGATACTGCTGAACCGAGCGTTTACCATGACGGTATTTATGTAACGCTTGACCAAATTCAGCAGTCTTTTCTTGCATCATTGCCACAACCGTCTGCGTTCGATGAACGGCATCTTGCCACTGTTGTGAGCTACAAAGCTCGGGATGCGCCTGTAGCGCTTCCAGTAAACTTTGCAATATCTGTTCCCTTATATCGACAAGGCGCGCGATATCTTCAACGCTGAGCTCCGCCGCGGCCAAAGCGAGCTCTATTTCGTGATCTATATCACTTAAAGAGTCAAGTTGGCCCGCTATCTCCTTATCCAAGGGCATTCATCATTCCCGCCAGCTGTGATTGCATTTTACTTGTTGCATCCTGCATCGCCGTAAATTTGGCGTGCGTGCGCTTTTCTAAGTTGTCCATACGGCGATCCAGTGCCGCCTGATCATCTTGAAGACGGTAGTTACGCTCCACCATACTACGCTCGCGGTTTCGAATCGATCCGGTGACACCAGTTAAGCCCTGTATGGCATCCTCTACCTTTTTCGCAAAACCCTGGTTACCGCCAAAGAAATCGGCCAGCTTATTGAAGTTATTGTTGAGCTGCTTGTCGAGCATGTCGTAATTGATTTCCAAATCCCCTTGACGAGTCGTGGTAATACCAAACTCAGTCAAGGTTTTGAGATCTTCCGGTGCGGACTCTACTCGTTGCGAAAACACCGCTTTTAGTCGGGAGTCAGCACTCCGGACTATGCTATCACCCGCCAAAGGCCCCGCCATCCCGGTGCGAGGATCGACCCCAGACAGCTCTTTGCTGACCCGATAGAACTGATTGTATGCTGCGACAAACTGTTCAATGTCTTCACGTACACCTTGACGGTCATATTCGATATCAATCTCAGACGGGGCTTTGCCCGGTTCAGAGCGACCTTTGAGAGTTAAGTCAACGCCATCAATAGCGTCTTCAATAATATTGTTGCTACTGGAAAGCTGCGCGACGCCATCGAGCAACACTTTAGCATCTTGCGCCGATTGCACTTCAGTCATTCCGCGATATGTGTCAAACGACTGCTGCGCCGCTTCAAGATCGCGCTGAGCTTGATCGATTCGTTCCAAGTACTCTCGCTCCTCGGGCGGCAATTTCGCCCGCTCAAGCTGTTTCGCTTGCTCAGGGGTTAGCTCACCAGATTCGACACGCTTAGCGAGTATCTGCTGTTCTTTTGCCACTTGCTGTTCGAGACGGGCTTTGGCCGCCTCTAACTTAGCTTGCGCTTCTTTGGGCGTTACATAAGAGTCCGTTAATGTACCCGACGCGGTATTACTCCATCCCGGAACATCTGGCGCTTTTTCCAGCGCTTTAGCATCAAGCTCTGGTTCTGGTTCCCAGTAGGAGTCTAACAGAGTGCCCGATGCCGTCTCGGTCCAGCCAGGAATTCTTTCTGAAGGTTTGAGGTACTTGTTGGCTTCAATGCCCGCTTTCGCAGCCGCTGCCGTCGCGGCATTCGACAGTTCATTCCCCGGAGTGGCCTCTTTGGCCGCATTGGGATCGACATTCATTGCCGCTTGTTTTGACGTTTGAGCGATTTCTTGATCGACAACCTTTGCCGCATCGATGATTTTCTGCGCAATTTTGTCGGCAACTTTTTTCTCAGTGGGATTTAAAGGCGCGATCAGTTCTTGAGCCGCGGCGCGCGCTCGCTCGAGATCTTTTACTCGTTGCTCCAGTGTTTTGTATTCTAGATTTTTGAGTGTGTCGCCTGGCTGAGCCTCCACACGAACAGAGATGTCGTTGTCTGATCCTGACACATTAGAAGCAACGATGAGACGAGGGCCTTCGACGTCATTGATGACGGCGGCGCGAACCCCTGGATTTGATTTGCTGTTGTTGATACCTCGAACAATGTCGATCAGTTTCGAGTTATCTTGAATATTGACGGAGAAGTCTTTGCTGCCAAGTGAAATCTGCAGCTTACCCGGGCCAAATTTCGCGTCTTCTGGTAGAACATCAGACGCAATTTTATGACTTTGGGCAAGCTGCAACACATCGATAGCATATCGACCAGCGATAGCGTCAGTGGTTGCTGTCGCGGATACGACCGCTTCATCGGTAGATTCTACGGTTCTCGCGGCAAAAGCTTTCTCTTGTCGAAAGCTTGCCATTAAGTTTTTCATCGTATCCAGCGACTCTCTGAGTCGTCCATAGGCACTGATACTGGAATCAATTTCAGTCCGCTCATTGTCAATGCGTTGCTGTTTAGGAACACGCTCCGCATCAACAATTTTGCTGACCATAGAATTGATATCCATGCCAGAATTCATGCCTATTGGCCCAAAACTCATTCATTCACTCCAAGTACGATTACACCATTTGGTTGACCAGTCCAGACGAGTAACGAGCCGTTTGCTCTCGCAGTCGTCTTAGGATCTCCAACATTTCCTCATCGGGAATCTGTCGAATAATATCGCCAGTATCCGCCTCATAAATTGTCACAACATCTCTGCCCGACTCTTCGTCGACGCGAAATGATAAGCCTTTGTTGATCGACGAGATGAAATCATTCATCTGTTGTACGATCCTCTCGCGCTCTTCCCGATTTAGCTTTTCACGCTCTTTCGAGGCTTCTATCGCTTTTTCAACGGTTTGAGTCGCTTGTTCACTTATCTCCGTAGTAGAGACCTGTTCCTTTGGTGAGGAAACTTGCTGTACACCATCGTACTTTGAAGCAAGTTTAGTGCCACTTTCTGAGCCATAAGGCTGGATGTTCGATGTGTAGGATGGTATTTCCATAACGATCTCCCTTCCACCTTAGCAGGTCACAACATAACGTTGTACCAATAAGCTCCAATCGAACCTATCGATTAACCTAATAAGCTAAGAGCTGCCGACGGAGACTGCTTAGCTTGCGCTAGAACAGAGGTACTGGCCTGCTGAAGAATCTGCGATTTGGTCATCGCCGTTGTTTCTTTCGCGTAGTCAGTATCCACGATTCGGCTACGAGACGCATTCACGTTCTCGTTGATGTTGTCTAAGTTGCTGATTGCATGACCAAAACGGTTTTGGAATGCACCTAGTTCAGCACGCTGACTGTCAACCGTTTTTAACGCCCCATCAATCACAGACACCGCAAGTTGCGATCCTGCTACCGATGTGACATCAACATCTGCCACCGTTTTGTCTTGCGCAGCGCCGAAACCGATTTCGCCACCTAATCCACCACCAATGGTGACTTCTGTAGCCACTTTATTCGAAGCAGCAAACAGTTGTAATTTGCCCTCCTCACCGACAGAAGCTTTTACATCTTCACTCTGACCGTTGATGTAGGTAGCTAGTTGCTCAAGATCATCTCCAGCTTTCGCGTTGATAGAGAGCTCTTTCGCCTCACCATGTACATCAGTATAGCTTAGAGTCAGGTCTGTCGTGCCTTCAGAGACCGTCCAGTCAGGAGACTTGCCTTCTTGAGCAACGTACGCTTTACCACCCATACTCATGGTGTCAGAACGCATGTTCCCCATCGAAAGCTGAACCGCCTCACCCGAACTCGCGCCAATTTGGAAAGATTGGCTGCCGAAGGTGCCGTTGAGCAGTTTGTTACCACCGAACGATGTGGTTTCAGCAATACGGTTGAGCTCGTCATTTAACGCGGTCACTTCCTCTTGAATAGCGATACGTTCAGAACGAGAGTTAGAGCCGTTAGAAGATTGCAACGCCAAGTCACGCATACGTTGCAGGATATTGGTGGTTTCATTCATCGCTCCCTCTGCGGTTTGAGCGATAGAAATACCATCATTGGCATTTTTTACCGCCATGTCTAAACCACGGCTTTGTGAGTTTAAGCGATTCGAGATTTGGAGGCCTGCAGCATCATCTCGGGCACTGTTGATCTTGTAACCCGAAGATAGACGCTCCATCGATTTCTGCATGCCATCAGTCGCACCATTAAGGTAGCGCTGAGCAGTCATCGCAGACACGTTCGTGTTTACGTTAATTGCCATATTTGATCTCCTTAGGCATTTGGGGCGATGTGTCTCTGCGTCTCTCACCTCGCATCAACACATCTCATTTCTCTCAGTCCTGTAACGGCCCCTAGAGAAATACCTTTAGAGAAAAATTAAACTTTTTCGCAACTTTTTTACTCAAGACTCAATATTGCAATAAAAATCAACCAGTTATTTAAAACAAAAAAATCCAGCCGAAGCTGGATTTTTTTCTTAAGGTTTTGATTAACCAAGTAGGCTCAATGCTGAGTTTGGCGCCTGTTTGGCTTGCGCAAGAATAGAGCTTGATGCTTGAGAAAGAATTTGCGACTTGGTCAATGCCGTTGTCTCTTTCGCGAAGTCGGTATCTTTGATACGGCTCTTCGATGCGTTCACATTCTCGTTGATGTTGTCTAAGTTGTTGATTGCGTGGTTGAAGCGGTTTTGGAATGCACCCAGCTCCGCGCGGTGGCTGTCTACGTATTGTAGTGCTGCATCAACGATAGCCACAGACTCTTGAGCACCACCCACAGACGTGACATCGATGGTATCTACAGTGACTGCTTTACCTTCACCCATGTTCAGCTCACCTGCTAGACCACCAGCGAATGAGACTGCGCCATCAACTTTGTTCGCACCAGCAAACACTTGTAGCTGACCATCTTCGTTGACAGAGGCTTTCACCATATCTGTTTGACCGTTGATGTAAGTGGCTAGCTCTTCAATATCGTCGCCTTCTTTAGCATTGATATTGATGGTTTGCTCTTGACCGTTTTTGTCAGTCAAAGTGATCGCTAGGTCGTTAGAACCTGCAGACACTGTCCAGTTTTTGTCTTTGCCTTCCGCAGCTTGGTAGCTTGTACCACCCATGCCTACGTTGTCAGAGCGCATATCGTTAAGTGAAAGCATTACCGCCTCACCATTGTCTGCACCGATTTGGAAAGACTTAGTTGCGAACGTACCGTTAAGCAGTTTGTTACCACCGAAAGAGGTTGTTTCTGCGATACGGTTCAGTTCATCGTTCAGTGCTGTCACTTCTTCTTGAATCGCCACACGCTCAGACTTAGAGTTTGAACCGTTTGCCGATTGTAGCGATAGGTCACGCATACGTTGAAGAATGTTAGTTGTCTCGTTCATCGCACCTTCAGCAGTCTGCGCGATAGAGATACCGTCGTTCGCGTTACGTACTGCAACGTCAAGACCGCGGCTTTGCACGTTCAAGCGGTTCGAGATTTGTAGACCCGCTGCATCGTCTTTTGCACTGTTGATCTTAAAGCCAGATGACAAACGCTCCATTGAAGCTTGTTGAGCGTTGCTCGCGCTGTTTAGGTAACGCTGTGCTGTCATTGCTGCTACGTTAGTATTTACATTCACTGCCATGGTGATTTCTCCGTTTGATTTTCCGATGTTTCCGGTTTCCGACGTCTCGGAAAACCAAGCTAGTTCTCTCAAAAGTTACTTTTATTAACGGCACTGTTTTCGAAACCTTGAGTATTTTTTTGAGAATTTTTTGAAAAAAATTGGTTTAGAAGAGAAAGCGTGACCAACAAATAAAAATCATTAAAAAAGCGATTTTTTTGCTAAAGCTTTGCCGACACTTGTCGATACCTTTCTCTTTTTTGAGAATTAACCTAATAAAGTTAAAGCCAGGTTCGGCTGTTGCTTGGCTTGAGCCAAAATCGAAGTGCTGACTTGCTGTAGAATTTGCTGTTTGACCAGTTGCGTCGTCTCTTTGGCGTAGTCGGTATCTTTGATACGACTATTGGAAGCAGACAAGTTCTCATTGACATTTGACAGGTTGGTGATCGCATGGTTAAAGCGGTTTTGCATCGCCCCAAGCTCGGCGCGGTGACTGTCGACATACTTAAGTGCAGTATCGATAACAGACACGGCTCTCTGCGCACCGCCAACATCTGAAATATTCAGATTATCAACCGCTTCGTACCCTTCTAAATTCATACTCAACGCATTGGCCAAGCTGCCAGAAAAAGAGAGTGTCCCCGACGTTTCCTTACCAGCCATAAAGATTTGCAGTTGACCATCTTGATTGACCGAAGCTGAGACCTTATCGGTTTGACCATTGATGTAGGTCGCCAACTCTTCGATGTCGTCCCCAACTTTGGCTTCAATCTTAATCGTCTCTTGCTGACCTTGAGCATCGGTGTACTGCATCATCAGCATCCGGTTGTCTTGGCTCACTTGCCAATCGCTGTCTGCCGCGTTTGCTGCCACATAGCTAAAGCCACCCATATCCAGACTGTCTGAACGCATGTTTTTCAATGACACTTGCACCGCTTCGCCTGAGCTCGCGCCAATCTGAAAAGAGGAGGATGCAAACGAACCATTGAGCAATTTTCGACCACCAAAAGAGGTAGTTTCGGCGATTCTGTTCAATTCATCGTTTAAAGCCGCCATTTCTTCTTGTAATGCATCGCGCTCTGCCCGGCTATTAGCACCGTTGGCAGACTGCAAGGAGAGATCCCGCATCCGTTGAAGAATATTAGTACTCTCTTGCATCGCCCCTTCAGCGGTCTGCATGATGGAAATACCGTCGTTTGCATTTCTCATGGCAACATCGAGACCACTCATTTGCGACTCAAGACGATTCGAGATCTGCAGCCCCGCTGCATCATCTTTGGCGCTGTTAATCCGATTCCCAGAAGAGAGTCTCTCCAGAGATTGATTCAACAAGTCGGTCGCATTGCTCAAGTGTCGCTGCGCAGTCATTGCCGAAACATTGGTATTTACAGTAATAGCCATAGATAAAACGATCCTCCAAAGGGTTACCCTCTTTATCGGCATCAACACAATTACTTTAATCACAAATACAAAAAAGCCGAGCACTCAGGCTCGGCACAAACATAAAAAACTATTAATGCGTTGGTTATTTCACTTTTAGCGCCTGTAGCATCGTCGCTGAAGGAGCAAAGAAATAAGCCCCTGTCACCGCTTTAGTGAAACGCAGTAACTGATCGGTTTTTCCATCGGTCACACCATACATACTCTCGAGCATCGCGGTGAAGTTGTGTAGGGTGTGGCAATAGGCGATAAACAGCAGACCATGCTCTCCAGAGACACTACCGTATGGCAAACTGTGGCGAACAATCTTGAGCCCTTTGCCTTCTTCTTTAATATCCACGCGCCCTACGTGCGATGCGGCAGGTACATCGTCGAGTTCAATTGAGTCTGGCTTAGTGCGGCCAATGACTTTCTCTTGTGCCGAGACATTTAAGCGATTCCAAGCGGGCAGGTTATGCACAAAGCGTTGCACCATGACGTAGCTGCCCCCGGCAAATTCTCCGTTTGGAATGATGGCGACTTCTTGTCGTTGCTCAGCTTTAGGATTTTCGGTGCCATCGACAAACTCGGTCAAATCGCGTGAGTCTAGGTAGCGGTAGCCGTAAGTTTCATCCACCACTTCTACACTGTCACTGACACTTTCCATTAACTTGCGCAGCAAATAAAAATGTAAATCGTGGCGATTCGAGTGACAATGAATGAGCACATCTACCTCAGTGCTAGGGGCCACGACCTCACCACCACCTAAGGTAGGGAAATCAATCAACTCACTGGGCATGGCTTGTTCGAACTGTTGCCAAAACGCTTTGCTAAAGGCGATAGATACCGTCAACGCTGCCCCTGGCTGCTTCCCGTTCAGATCATCCACTAAGGCAGGCAGAGCCTGTAATTGTTCAAGAACTTGATGTGGGGTTTGAGTTACCTTGAGCAAGGTATATTGCGCAAAAGGGCCAGCTTCTGGGAGAATGGCGCTTTGAAACTGTGACATGACTACTCCTCATTTATTGTTTTGGCTCAGTGTATTAGGTTTGGCAATCCGTGTATTGATGCCGATCATCGCTTGTGTCGTCACTCGATTGGCGGCGAAATAAAACTGTCTCTGACGCTGCGACTATTCATGATGTAAAGAATAAACCAGAGCAGAAGCAACATCACCACACCATTAGCCCAACTGAAAGCGCCATGGGTCAAATAGACATGATAAGCCGATTGCGACAGTTGCGCACAGGCAGAGACTAGAGTAATCGGACGGCCCCACTCAACAAGACGGTTAATTGCACGCCGCTCAGGTCCGCGCAGACCAAACAGCCACATTAATAGTATGCTCGGTACGCCCATGACTAAGCCCAAGTAGAGCATGCTCTGATCGGGATAGATGATCGCCAGTATTTTACTGCCACTCTCGCGGCTGGCTCCCGCGACCACAAACACCACCCAAGCTTTGGCCAGTAACAGCCATCCTAACCACAATAGCTTGGGCGCTCTCAAGTAACCATGCTTGTCATATTGTTCGATTGCGTAGCGCACTAAACTTTCTTTATTTGCTTGTTTATTACCGTCTGGTCACTTTACCCCAAGTATCATGATTTTCTATCAGTTTTTTGAACAATTGCACCGAACTACGACAGATCATGAATCGATAGAGCCCCCTAGCGCAGCTCACCTCTGAGTTACGCCAATCAATCCCGATTTTCTCATCGCGATATCGTGTTAGGATATTGGAATAGTTAGAACCAAGCAGATCGATCACAATGAAGAAACCAGCCGCTCCCTCTGCCGAGACTCAACAAGAGGCGCTTAAAATCGCCAAGGCAACACAAAAGCCAGGACAAACCAAAGAACAAACTCGCTTGATTGCTCAAGGGATTGAAAAAGGCATCGCACTATATAAGAAGCAACAAAAAGAGCGTGCTCGTGCAGCCGATAAAGCCAAGAAAAAGGCGCAGAAAGCCAAACAAGCGTCACCAACGGTGAACGAACCCTCTGCCCCATCACCATCGTCTGAATCCGTCGCCCCAGCGTCGTCAAATAGCGCAAAAATCGCGTGGGGATTACTCATTGTAAGCTGGCTGGGATTTATCGCCTATGTTAGCCAACAATAAAACACTATGGGTACTGGTATTAACTGCCCTTATAGGTGGATGCGCGACGCCATACAATCGCTTAGCGCCCACCGCTGAAAAAGTGCACCTAAGAATGGATGCGCAGTTCAATCCAGAACGCTGTCAATGGCGGGGAGAAGTCACTGGAAGCGAGGGGCATTGGTACAGCTATTTGTTTTTTAATAACGATGTGCTGATTCAAGGTGCGCTGAACGACATTAAAAACCATGCTCATGCACTGGGGGCCGACACGGTGGCATTGCACCGCACACAGAGTTTTGTGACCTCATTTACCTTGATGGGCAGCGCCTATTCTTGCACCGACGCAGATTAACGTATAAAAAACCTAGCAACGATGTGCTAGGTTTTTTGAATTTGGATTCCCTTTTTATGCCTGAAAGCCCAAACTGGCGGCAATGTCAGATTGCCTCTCGATAACCCATTGGCTGTCGAACGGTCCCCAATCTGACAATTGATAATAACCGTCATTATGGCGACGTCCATCTTGAACAAACATTAGCTCAATGCCAATACCGGGCAGGGCTTTAATCACATCTTGAATAGTGCGACGTGGCCAACCTGTTTGCTCGATGAGTTTAGGCACATTTGGCCTGTCTAAGTTTTCCACTAGCAGGGCAAGATACAAGCGCCTCGCAAAAACAGGACTCAACTCCATTGATACCTCCTATAAATTTCTAGAGTCATTATTTCTGTTTTGCACTGTCATGTGTTGCGTTTGATCAAAAATTCTACGATCCCTCACCACCAAAGCGGATTTTTTTTACTCATTGAAATATATCCATCACACTTTTGTCTCGCCGTACACTTCCTGCTAGGATGCGTCAAACAACATTATAAAAGTCACTTCCAAAGGTTTTACTATGACAATCACCATGTATGGCATTCCTAACTGCGACACGATTAAAAAGGCCAAAAAGTGGCTGGAAGCAGAGGGAGTGGAATACCATTTTCACGATTACCGCAAACAAGGAATCGACACCACTCTAGTCGACCGTTTCTGTCAACAACTTGGTTGGGAGAATGTGCTCAACAAACGTGGCACCACCTATCGTCAATTGAGCGCAGAGCAAAAAGAGACGCTCAATGAAGCCAATGCCATTGCACTGTTGGTGGAGCAGCCTGCTATGATTAAACGTCCTATTTTGGTTGTCGGCGATGACTACTACATCGGCTTTAAGGCCGACCAATACGCCACCATTTTTTCATAATTTTTAGTAAGGATTTCAAGGATGACAGACAGCCCTACTCTGGCTCTCGCAAAAGATTTAATCAGCCGTCAATCAGTAACACCTGAAGATGCAGGTTGCCAAGAGGTGATGATTGACCGACTTAAAGCGCTCGGCTTTGAAGTGGAAGTCATGGTATTTGAAGATACCACTAACTTCTGGGCGCGCCGTGGTACAGAATCGCCGCTGTTTGCGTTTGCTGGCCACACTGACGTTGTTCCTGCGGGCAACCTAGATCATTGGCATACAGCCCCATTCGAGCCAACGATAAAAGATGGCCTGTTGTATGGTCGCGGCGCCGCCGACATGAAAGGTTCATTGGCCAGTATGGTAGTGGCCGTCGAACAGTTTATTGCGGCGCATCCTGATCACAAAGGCTCTATTGGCTTCTTAATTACCTCCGATGAGGAAGGCCCATTTATCAATGGGACCGTGCGTGTAGTTGAAACCTTGATGGAGCGCGGAGAGAACATCGACATGTGTATTGTCGGTGAGCCATCGAGTACCGAAGTGGTTGGTGACGTGGTTAAAAACGGTCGCCGTGGCTCGATCACCGGCGATCTTACAGTTAAGGGCATTCAAGGTCATGTGGCGTATCCGCACTTGGCGAAAAACCCTGTCCACCAATCGCTGCTGGCCATTCACGAGTTAGCGACCACTGAATGGGACCAAGGCAACGACTATTTTCCACCGACCAGTTTCCAAATTCCTAACCTTCATGCGGGTACCGGCGCATCCAATGTGATCCCGGGTGAGTTTAACGTCCAGTTCAATCTTCGTTTTAGTACTGAGTTAAACAACGAGGTGATTGTTCAACGCGTAACAGAGACGCTCGACAAACACGACTTAGATTACCAACTAAAGTGGACATTCAACGGCGACCCGTTCTTAACCGACACTGGGGCGCTATTAGATGCGGTGGTAGACGCGGTTGATAAAGTCAACCAAACCAAGCCCGCCCTACTTACCACGGGTGGCACCTCAGATGGTCGTTTTATCGCTCGTATGGGAGGACAGGTCGTTGAGCTGGGGCCAGTCAACGCCACCATTCACAAAGTCAACGAATGTGTCAGTGTTGCTGACTTGGAAAAGCTCACCCAAATGTACCAACAGACGTTGGAAAACCTGCTGGTTTAACCATGACACCCGAGCAACTGACCGGACAAACGACCGACCACTTAATCGAAACAATGGTCGGACAAAAAAGCTTCTTGGTTCACCCTCAAGTGAGCCAAGACTTATTGGCGCTCAAGCAGGCAGCAGCCAAAGCGGGGTTTGACTTAAACATCGCCAGTGGCTTTCGTGATTTCGAGCGTCAGCTGCGGATCTGGAACAATAAACTATCTGGACAAAGTGCTGTTCTCGATAGTGACAGTCAGCCGTTAGACATCCACTCATTGAGTGAAGTGCAGCTGGTGTTTGCGGTATTGCGCTGGTCTGCGCTCCCTGGAGCAAGTCGCCATCACTGGGGCACTGACTTTGATGTGTTTGCCCGCGACCGCCTACCGCACGACACCTCACTGAAACTCGAACCATGGGAATATTTCACCGGCCATCAACGCGAGTTCTATGACTGGTTAAAGGCAAATCTTGGTCAGTTCGGTTTTTTCTTTCCTTACGCTGACGATTTAGGCGGTGTCGCCGTGGAACCTTGGCACATTAGCCACCGCACCACGGCCGAGCGCTGTTTGCAGCAGCTGAATCTCGACATTCTCCAGCAACAACTGACGACTGCGCCTATTTTAGGCAAGCAAACAGTGTCAGTCCTGCTAGAAAAGATCTACAATCAGTTTATTAGCAATATCTCTCGATAAGGGCTGTGATGGAACTACTGACAAACCCGTGGGTGATTAGTTTTATTGTACTCAGCGTTGTCATCGGTAACATCGCCGCGCTTAAGTACACGGCCAATATGAAATTTGGTCAGATGGATAAAAAGTCCCCTCCCACTGAAAACAGTGAAAAAGACGAACAAAACCAGAAAGATAAAGACCCACAGTAAGCGGGTCTTTTCGTTTGCCTAAATCAGCTTACTTTAAGTGATCCCAAGAAATGTTGGACACCAATCGACAGGTATCGCATTTAAAGTGAAAGATATCATGTAGCGGCTGATCAAGTAGCCATTCTCCATCACACTTAGGGCACTTTCGGGCCTTCTCATCCGCAAGGCTCTGACCGCCCACTCGGTACTGATAATAATAAGTCGGGATTTTGGTCAGATACTCAATTCGGCCACGCAAATCCCAACCACGCTTAAACAGCACACTGTCCGCATCACATATTTCATGCAGCGCGGCATGTTCGGCACGACATCCTCCCGCCATCTGGATCTCATCACACGCCTGCCACTCCGTTTGCCATTTGATCACCGCCTTGTGGTCGCCGTTTAACGTCGGTTGATTGCGATACAGGGGGATAGGTAACAGGGTGTCGCCACTTCGCAGCGGAGAACAGGTATGAACATAAGTGGTATAGAGCACTTGCCAGCTTGGTGACGCTTCTTCTGCCGCTTGCTCAGAGTTCAAATCACGGCCCAACAGGCGCATTTTCGGCGCGAGTAAACTGGCATCCGAGAGACGGTTCAAGCACACTTTAACAAAATCGGAGTGATAATTGGGGTGCAAGCTGTCTTGCTCTGGGCACACGACCCGCACAAAAAACTCGCCTTCTCCCATCACAATCGGGAATTCACGTCCCAGCACTTGGCCGTTATACCGTAAAGCATCCATCAAGCCATTAATGGCTTTATCTACCGCCGACACTGTGGTGTTGTCAAAGCATTCAAACTGCAATTCAACGACGTACATTACTCAACCACAACTTCAATTTGTGTTAGAAACTCGGCCAAATCTTGAGCCAAAATGTCACGCTTGTCGGTACCAAGACGCTCCAAAATCACGTTGCCAGTAAGGTTACAAATCGAAATGACATCCAGCTCCGTATCGGTTGCGGCGATAAACACCGTTGGCTTTAACTTCAAACGGCGCTGAGTCACTAAATGCCCTAGGATATTTTCTTGTAAACGGACAAAATCTTCGTCGCTCCACACTTGCAACAGGGTCAACGGATTACCTTGCCAAGTGGCCTCCATATCCGCACTGTATTGGACACCGTAAAAGGTTTTGATGTCGTCGTGCAAAGTCAGCTCAATACCGTTTTCAACATTGGTAAAATCTGCAAACACCTCTCGCGGACGCGCTTGCCACTCACCATGTTGCGCGGTTTTTCGCTCCACACATGGCGAGACTAAGTCGACCAACTCTGTGCTTGTTGGTAAGTGCCCTAACGCTTCAAGATGGGCTTGACGGTATTTTTCACTGAATGATCGCAACGCTTGTAAGGCATTATCAGCCATTAGATTCTCCAACATCAATATTCGCTTTTGACCGCAGGATTGCGTAAAATTCTCGCCATTCTAATAGAAAACGAACAAAAGTATGAGCAAATATTCTGATGCGAAAGAGCTAACTGGCCTAACCCTTGGACAGAAGACTGAATACGCTAATCAATACGACCCGACTTTACTGCAACCCGTACCACGTAGCCTGAATCGAGACGACCTCGAGCTAGGTGATGCGCTTCCTTTTAACGGTTGTGATATTTGGACTCTGTATGAGCTATCGTGGCTTAATGAAAAAGGACTGCCGCAAGTGGCGGTGGGCGAGGTCTCTATCCCAGCCACCAGCGCCAACCTGATCGAGTCAAAGTCATTCAAGCTCTACTTAAACAGCTTCAACCAAACCCGTTTTGCTAACTGGGACCAAGTTGAGCAAACTTTAATCAAAGACCTGTCTCACTGCGCAGGAGAGAGCGTCGATGTCACGCTTCGTGGCGTAGAGGATTATACGGATTCGGTGATTGTCTCTATGGAAGGTGAGTGTATCGATAATCAAGATATCGAGATCACCAGCTACGATTTTGACCGCAATCTGTTGTCTGGTGCGACCAAAGGCGAGGTGGTGAGCGAAAGTCTGCACAGCCATTTATTGAAATCAAACTGCTTAATCACCAACCAACCGGACTGGGGCAGCGTCGAAATCCAATACACGGGCCTGCAAATAGATCGTGAAGCACTGCTGCGCTATTTGGTCTCGTTCCGTGAACACAATGAATTTCACGAACAGTGCGTGGAGCGCATTTTTACTGACCTGATGCATTTCTGCCAACCTCAGTCGTTGACAGTGTATGCTAGATACACTCGACGTGGCGGGCTAGACATCAACCCTTACCGCTCGAACATCAACCACCAGCCAAATCATAATCAGCGTATGGCACGACAATAAGGAAAGCGGTTTATGGTGAATGTATGCTGGAAGCGATGGCTGTGCGCTTGGTTGTTATTACTTGCTCTACCGTCGATGGCCAATACCATCTACGCTTCAGCAAGTTTAAGTGAAGCCAACAAATTGGTCGATGTCGTTCCCCATCAAGCCAAACAGTTGGTCAACGATTACTTGGATCAGCGCACCCTGTCTAACACCACAGAACAGAGCCCGTCAGCGATGTCGCGCGATGATGCTGACAGCCGTATTCGCACTCCCGGCAGCACCATAGACGCATTGCGCATTCTTGCCCAAGCCGAGTACAACTTGGGCAACACCCCACAAGCCCTTAAGCACTTACGCGACGCACGCGGTATCGCTGAACGCTACAACCTCCCTTATTTGCTGATTAGTGTCGCGTTGGAAGAGACGCAACTGATTTGGTTGATTGACCAAGATCACAGCAAAGCGCGAACTAAACTCAACCAGTTGGAACAACGCTTCGCTGCCATAGACAATCCACAACAATTGGTTCGTGGCCTGGGCTATCGAATGTTGATGTTTCAAGCGCAAATCGCCTCCCGCGAGGGCGATATCAGCCGTGCCGACCAGCTTTATACAGAGGCTAAAGCGTATGTCGATAGCACAGAGTCGACCGCGATATTTATCGACTACCACGCCACAGTAGGCCAGCATCTACTGGCCAATAAACAGTACAATCGCGCCCTATCAGAGCTTCTGATCAGCTATTGGAAAGCGATAGAAAAAGACTCCGCCAACCAACTTGCTCAAGTAAACCGTTTATTGGGCCAGCTATTTTTTGAGCGTAAGGTTCTTGATAAGGCCAACAACCACTACTCTCAAGCGGCGGACTACTACGATAATTACCAAGGTTCGCCAGCCCTTCCTCCGATTCTAAAAAGCATGGGCGACATCTACTACCAGCAGGGTAAGTACAATTTGGCCTTGGTTCATTACTTCAATGCCATGGACCACGATCGGCTGCACAACAACATCGAAAATATTATCGATCTGCACATTGCGCTGGCTTCTACCTACCTCAAACTGGTCAACTATCCGCTGGCAGAACAGTACCTCGAGCGCGCACAAGAGCTGCTCCAATACGCAGACATTCCACGTTTACAATCCCATGCCTTATTACTGGAAGCTGAACTGGCCCGTTATCAACGCCGCCCCAAACAAGCCATTGCGGCTGCTGAACTGGCACTGGAGATCGCGCAAAACCAGCAAGACGTCAATATAGAAAAGTTCGCTTATCAACTGCTCTATTTAGGCTATGAAATGGACAACCAATACCAACGAGCGTTAGAGAGCCTAAAGCAGTACAACTCGTTGGCAGCCATTGAACAGCAACAAACCGACTTACTCAGTGAAGATGCGTTTCGTCAGCAAAAAGAGTTTGTCGAACAGACCCTGCATTTAAATAGCCAAAAACAAGAGCTGGAGCAGACGCAAACCGACTATCGCAAGTTTCAGAACATTACACTGACCCTGTTCATTTTATGTGCGATTCTGTTTTTATTTCTGCTACGTCGAGGACACGTCATCGGCCTGCAAAATGAAGAACTGGATGCACTCAATGAAGATCTCTATACCCATTCTCGCTCTGGGTTAAAGAACTTACGCATGCTAAATGCTCGGCTACCTGCCTCATTGGAAGAGAGCAATCACAAGTTTGAAAAATGGCACGTGGGTGAGCTTATCCACGAGCCACTCAACGATCGGCTACGTTTCGTTATGATTGATGTTCCCTTCTTGCGTAACATGTATCTCCAACATGGTTATCAAGAGGGACTTAAACTAGAGCGTGCGTTCGGAGATTTTCTCAAACAACGCGTTCAACACCCTGCGCGCATTTACCACTTCTCCGATGCCAATTTGCTATATATTGAACCCAATAGTGAGCACAACTCGCAGCCAGAGCAGTTGTTCGAAAAAATCCAACAATGGATCATGGAGTTCGAACCGGATCGCCGTATTAATCGCATCATTCGCATTGGAATGGCCGATTATCCGTTTTTGCCGCGCGCTTATACGGCTGTCAATGATAAAGAATTGATCGATGTACTCCTGATGTCCACGAGTACAGCTCGAACACTGAGTATGAAAGAGCATTCGAGCCAATGGGTCTATTTACGTGCGATTGAGAACGCTCCGGCCGCTAGTTTGGCAACCGGAAATATCCGCAAAGCGTGCAAACACTCGATTAATCAGGGCTTAATTAAAGTTCACTCTTCTTTCAAGAATGAGGACAGCATCAAAAAACTATTAAAAGATGAGTAAAAGCTCGGCAATCGAACTCACAAACCCGTGACGGCCTCGATTTATTTGATATTATCGACAGATTACTAAGTAGCAGTAGATTCCTCCTTAAGTTTATTCATGGGCGTTCTTGAGCAAGATCTTCAGTCACAGCTTCACAAGCTGAAATCTCAATTGGAACAAGTTCGATTGACACAGCGGGATACCTCGTTCAAATTTAAAAGAGAACAGAAGGTCCTACAGCGCATTATTGCGTCGCTAAGTAGCGCCTATAAAAGCGAAAACCCAAGATTAAACGCAGGGTTAATAGAACTAAAGCAAGCTATCGAGCAGCAACAAGACGTCAGTACTCTCATACCCAAATTTGCGGTATTGGAGCGTTTGCTTAAACAACAAGGCTTGGCTATGGATAAACAAACAGAACATCTCGACTCACAAATCAAGCACAGCGGCGAAACCTTACTGCGGCTGACGGGATTGCCCGCAAAAATCAAACGCGATCTGCGTGATTTGCTGAGCTATTCTAATGGCTTAAAGCATCCTAAAGCCGAACAAGCGATGCGCCTTCTTAGCCTTTATGAACGTTCTGTTAAAATTATCACCTCCAACCCCGAACACACCATCAATCAAATCGCGAATAGCTCTGACCGAGAACTGCTGCTTAGACTGTCTGATGAACTGCAACACTTAATCACTGAACTCGATTTTGAAGGTGAATCAGGTGAACTACTGGCCGACATTCGCGCCAAATTGCTGATTGGTGTCAATAGCCATGTGCTACTCGAACTCACCCTACAAACACTAAAGCTGGTTATCGAGGGCACCAACTATGAGCGCAAAACCTCAGAACAATTCCTTGAGCAAGTCAATGCCAGCCTTTCTTCATCGCTTAAGAGTTCAGCGCAAAATGTGCAGCAATCACAAAGCTATTTTGAACATCGACAAGAGATGAATGGCGAGTTAGTTGAGCTCCTTGACACCACACAAAATAAAGTCTCCAGCGCCAAATCACTCGATGAACTGAAGCAACAAGTCAATCCCCTCCTCAGTCAGATCAGTTCTCTTTCCGAGCGTTTGAAGCATGCCGAACAGCGTGAGCAAGCCCTGCTTGATCGCATGAGCTACGGAAAAAATCAGCTCGAAGCACTGTATGAGGTGACGCAAGACTATCGACGCCGCTTGGAAGACCAAGCCCAGCGAATGCTGCTCGACCCACTGACTAAAGTGTACAATCGCGCCGCATTTGGTGACCGTCTCGAACTCGAGTACAGGCGTTGGATTCGTGCCCAACACACGCTTCGAGTGGTGATTTTTGATATTGATGGCTTTAAATCAATTAACGATAGCTTTGGCTACACTGCCGGTGATAAGGCGCTCAAAATTATTGCTCGCACGATCAAGAAACACCTGCAAGAAACGGATACCGTCGCTCGCTTCTCTGGGGAAGAGTTTATTCTGCTGCTTCCAGAAATCAGTGACAACGACGCGTTCCACGTGATTCAGACTATTCAGAAGCAAGTGGCCCAATTGCCATTTAAGTTCCGCGACCGCCATCTGAGCATCACTTTATCCGCTGCCAGCACCGCATTTAAAGACTCCGACACACCAGAAGAGATCCTTGAACGCCTCAATCTGTGCCTAAACGAAGCCAAAGCGCTCGGTAGCAGCCAACTGGTTTGGCGCTAAGCTCTCACCCCTCCCCCTGTTATCACACAACCTTTGCGTATTGATCTATATATATCAATCAGTTACCTTTATTATCTCGTAACAACTGCTAAACTTGAGTTATGTTAACTCAAAGCTAAACAGCCAAGAGCGACGTATAACTATAATAATCACAGCGGTGAGCCGCGCTTACGCACATCGCCTAGGAGGTCTTTATGATCACGCATATCAGTCCGGCTGGTAGTATGGACTTACTCTCTCAACTTGAGGTTGAGCGCCTTAAGAAAACTGCAACCAGCGACTTATACCAGCTATACCGAAATTGTACCCTCGCCGTGCTCAACTCGGGCGCACATACCGATAACTCCAAAGAGCTACTCGATAAATATCAAGACTTCGACGTCAATGTCATGCGCCGAGAGCGGGGAATTAAGCTTGAACTGATCAATGCGCCCGAACACGCGTTTGTCGATGGCGAAATCATCAAAGGGATTCAAGAGCACCTGTTCTCGGTACTGCGTGACATCGTGTACGTCAACATGCATCTCGCCGACAACCAGCGCTTAAATTTAACTAATCCTGCCCATATCACTAACCTAGTGTTCGGCATTTTGCGCAACGCGGGAGCCCTCACTCCAGGAATAGAACCCAATCTTGTGGTGTGCTGGGGCGGGCACTCCATCAATGCCACCGAGTATCAGTACACTCGAGAAGTTGGCAATGAACTGGGTCTGCGTGAAATGAACATCTGTACTGGCTGTGGACCGGGTGCGATGGAAGGGCCAATGAAAGGCGCTGCGATCGGTCATGCCAAGCAGCGCTACTATGACCAACGTTACCTTGGCTTAACAGAACCATCCATTATCGCCGCTGAGCCGCCTAACCCAATCGTTAACGAACTGGTCATCATGCCCGACATCGAAAAGCGCTTGGAGGCCTTCGTGCGCATGGCTCATGGCATTGTTATTTTTCCTGGCGGCGCTGGGACGGCTGAAGAACTGTTGTATATTCTCGGGATCATGATGCACCCAGAAAACAAAGACCAGCCGCTTAAAATCGTTTTGACCGGTCCGAAAGAGAGTGAAGAATACTTCCGCTCGATTGACCGATTTATCGCAAACACCTTGGGTGAACAAGCCCAGCAGCATTACCAAATCGTCATTGATGACCCGGCGAAAGTAGCGCAAATCATGAAGCAAGGCATGGTCGATGTTCGTCAGCACCGCAAAGAAAATGGCGATGCCTACAGCTTTAGCTGGTCGCTTAATATTGAGCCAGAGTTCCAAATGCCGTTTGAACCAACGCACGAGAATATGGCTAGCCTAGACTTGCACTTAGATCAGCCACCAGAAGCACTGGCTGCTGCATTGCGCCGAGCCTTTTCAGGTATCGTCGCAGGTAATGTGAAGTCTGAAGGAATTTGCGAGATCGAAAAACACGGTCCATATCAGCTCGATGGTGATCGCAGTTTAATGGCGAAAATGGACAAGTTACTCAAAGACTTTGTTGCTCAAGATCGTATGAAGCTACCAGGTGGTACCGCTTACGAACCTTGCTATCAAATCAAAACCTAGTGATAAAACGCTGTTCATTCGATACAATAAGGGCTTGATGCCCTTATTTTTTTGCTTGTTATGTCTATTCACTTGGTCATTATTGACGCGTTAAATTTGATTCGCCGAGTCCACTCCGCGCAGCCTGATCCAACCGACATAGACCGCACCATTACGACCACGTCGCGCACTCTAAATCGCATCATTAATGAAGCGCAGCCAACCCATATTATCGCGGTGTTTGACCACCACTTGCAGGAGCGTGGCTGGCGCGCCGAGATCTTGCCCGAATACAAACAAAACCGTAAGCCAATGCCAGAGCCTTTGTTAAATGGGCTAGATGCCATTCAAGATGCATGGTGGAAGATGGGTATCGACTCCCTGCTTTCAGATGGCGATGAAGCAGATGATTTAGTGGCCACGCTCGCTATGAAAGTCGCCAGCCACAACCAAAAGGTCACCATCATCTCTACCGATAAAGGTTATTGCCAACTGTTGTCGCCCACCTTGCAGATCCGCGACTACTTTCAGCACCGTTGGTTAGATGAGCCTTTTATTGACAAGGAGTTTGGGGTAAAACCGAGCCAGCTAGCAGACTATTGGGGGTTAACCGGAGTCAGTTCGAGCCAAGTGCCCGGCGTACCTGGCATTGGACCAAAAGCAGCCAAGGAGATCCTCAATCAGTTTGAGGATATTGAACAAGCTTACGCCAGTGATAATTTGCCGATCAAATATCGAACCAAGTTGGACGAGCATATCGATTCAGCACGACGTTGCAAACAAATTGCGGCTCTCAAAACCGATATAGAGCTCGGCTTTAATCTGCAAGATATCCGCTTTACCGGGGCGAATGAGTAAAGCGAGAAGCGAGAAGCGAGAAGCGAGAAGCGAGAAGCGAGAAGCGAGAAGCGAGAAGCGAGAAGCGAGAAGCGAG
>JBCAXU010000012.1:0-51482 GCA_038533895.1 Pseudomonadota bacterium
GTTTTCGCAACTGACGCTGGCAAAAAGCTACACCTCCGATATTGATCTGACTCGCTACTGGGTCAGTGAAAAGCTAGACGGGATACGAGCAATATGGGACGGGCACAAGCTGACTACTCGAGGGGGAAAAGAGATTATCGCGCCAGACTGGTTTGTCGCACCCTTGCCGGATTTCCCGCTAGAGGGAGAGCTTTGGGCCGGACGAGGCGAGTTCACCTTGGTTCAAACCACAGTGCTTGACCAGCAGCCCAGTGACTCAGCCTGGCGAAAGATACGCTTGATGGTGTTTGATTTGCCGGGTGGACCAGGAAGTTACCTTGAGCGCTATGCCAAGATAAAGGCTTATGTAGAGCGCACATCCCATCTACATATAGACTACTTGACGCAGAGCGCCATCGAATCCGAGTCTGACTTATTGCAGCAATTAGCCAAAGTCACAGAACAAGGGGGTGAAGGGTTAATGCTTCGCGAAATCGGGCGAGAGTATTATTCTGGCCGCAGTGACAGTTTGCTAAAACTTAAGCAGTATCAAGATGCGGAAGCGACGGTGATTGGCTATAAAGCGGGCAGCGGGAAATACAAGGGACAAGTGGGTTCATTGTTAGTGAAGTTACCCAGCGGTCTGGAGTTTTATATCGGCAGCGGTTTATCGGATGCGCAGCGGCAGTCGCCGCCGCCATTGGGTACACGAATTCAGTTTCGATATAATGGGCTGACCAATAGCGGCATTCCTCGATTTGCACGTTATATTCGCCAAAGGCAACACAACACCGAGTAACCGACATTAAAAAGGCCAGCTTTGCTGGCCTTAACACTATTTGGTTGCGAGCAAAAGCTGTTGCTCGTCGCTCTGTCTATGCAGCCATTTTAAACGCAGGCCAAGGAGCACTGCCGCCGATGACAAACCGATAATAAAGCCGAACCAGAAGCCATGGGCGCCCATGGGCTCAACAATCCAATCCGTCATCGCCAGTATGTATCCCATTGGCAGACCCAAAATCCAATAGGCAATAAAGGTGCGATTAAAAATTGCGGCCATATCTTTGTAGCCGCGAAGCGCGCCCGCAGCGACCACTTGAATCGCATCAGTAACTTGATAAACAGCGGCTAAAACCAACAGTTGCATCGCCAGCTCAATTACCGCTCGGTTGTCGGTGTAAAGCAGCGATACTTGCTCACGAAACAGCAAAGTCAATAGGGCGGTAAACAACGACAAGATGATGGCAACCAGCAAGCCAACCCTTGAAGCGACCGTCGCGCCATGCACGCTCGATTCCCCCAATTTGTGACCGACTCGAATACTGGTCGCAGCACCAATACTCATCGGCAGCATAAACACCAATGAAGAGAAGTTAATGGCGACCTGATGCGCTGCAACCACCAATGGCCCAAGAGGGGCCACCAATAGCGCGACCACAGCGAACAAGGTGACTTCAAAGAACAGGGCTGCTGCGACAGGGAAACCAAGTCTAAACAGTTTGATCTGCGCTTTCACATCCGGCTTGTGCCACTGCTCAAATAGGTTAATTTTTGCCAATCGTTGCGAGGTGATGACATAGAACATCAGCAAAGCAAACATTATCCAATACACAATTGCGGTCGCTACCCCACAACCAACACCGCCAAGAGCGGGAGCGCCTAACTTGCCGTAAACGAACATCCAGTTAAGTGGGATATTGAGCAACAATCCGATAAAACCGATGATCATCGCTGGTTTGGTTAATGACATTCCATCGGTCAAACTGCGTAGCGCTTGGAACAGCAAAAATGCGGGCACAGCAAACATTACTGCATCCATATAGCCAATGGTTTTCTGTGTCATCACCGCTTCGACATCCATAATGTTGAGGATGTTTTCTGTTTGCATCAATACCAAACAGGTTGGCAGTGAAAGCAACAGTGCCATAACGATGCCTTGTTGTATTTCGAATGGCACTTTGTGCTGACGTCCCGCTCCATTAAGTTGAGCAACAACAGGAACCAGAGCCATGAGTAAGCCAATACCAAATAAAATGGTTGGTAACCAAATGCTTGACGCAATCGAGACCGCAGCCATATCGGTTGCACTGACTCCGCCTGCCATTACGGTATCAACAAAACCCATCCCCGTTTGTGCCACTGACGCGATCAATACCGGAGTAGCAAGTTTGATCAATTTGGTTGCTTCGTTCTTATAATGTTGCAAGTAGGTGACTCCGACATAACGACTAGACAATAGATATCATCTGCAAGCCAAACGCGAACAGTTGGGCCTGCTGAGAAAAACATTGTGTCGGATAATAAAGAAATGTCACACTAAACACCATGAAAAACTGACAGGAAGCAGCGAATGTTTACCGGTATTGTTCAAGGCATGGCACAAGTTGTCGCCATTGAGAAAAAAGAGAAATTTCAAACGCATACACTAAAGCTCGACGCAGAGCAGAGGGAAGGACTTGCCATTGGCGCTTCGGTAGCGCACAACGGATGCTGTTTGACCGTCACCCGTATTGAAGGGGAGCGAGTAGACTTCGATTTGATGCAGGCCACGCTGGCTTTGACTAACTTAGGGCAGTTGTCGGTTGGTGACAGTGTTAACATCGAAAGGGCAGCGAAATTTGGGGATGAAATTGGCGGCCACTCGATGTCTGGACACATTTCCGTCGTTGCAGAGGTCACCGAGGTAGTGGACTCGCCAAACAACCGCACGGTTTGGTTCGAATTGCCGCCTGAGGTGATGAAATATGTGTTGGCCAAAGGTTACATTGGTTTGGACGGTTGTTCACTCACTATCGGCGAAGTACGCGACAATCAGTTTTGTGTCCATTTGATCCCAGAGACGCTACACCGAACCTTGTTTGGTCAGCGGGTTCCGGGCGATAAGATAAATGTTGAGGTTGATCCTCAAACTCAAGCCATAGTCGATACCGTTGAGCGCGTGTTGGCTCAGCGCGCTCAATAGCTCGGGTTCAGGCGCAGGCTAGAAGATTTGCTCGTCGTCTGCGTCTACAAAAAGCTCAATCGTGTCGCGCTGTTCATCAACGTTCATGCTTAAGTGAATCGCATTGCAACAAGCAGGGCAGTCGTCATAAAAGTTTTGACTGCCATTTGATGCATCCAGCGTAATGCCAATCGTGTGACCGCAGTGCGGACAAGCAACCATCTTTTCGGTGTAGTTTTTCATCATTCTGTCCTTTACATCTTCAACAAACAGTAGGGAAGGTCAGCAGCCTTTCATTGAAGCACGCTTCACTGTTAATACTAATTGTAGAAGTTACTGTTAGACATGAATTAAGTATAAAACATGATTTAAGTAAGGAAATTAATCAGTGATGTTGGCGAACATCACCATTCTGGTTGAATTAAGTTGACACTCACTATGTAAGATAATGTAACTCATTGTTACACAACAATAATATTCCGATTAGTAGGACAAGATCCGTTTAATCATTTTGTCTGCTTGCTCCAAATAGTGACCGCCAAATTGATTGTAGTGATTGAGCAAGTGATAAAGGTTGTAGATGTCTTTGCGTTCACTGTACGAGAACTCCAGCGGCATGATGCTTTCATACCCTTGATAAAACTCTGGCTGAAAACCTTCAAACAGTTCTGTCATTGCAATGTCGCACTCTCTATCTCCCCAATAACATGCCGGGTCGTAGCATATTGGACCCACCACAGAGTTAGCAACGTTGCCATGCCATAAATCGCCATGAAGTAGTGAGGGTTTAGGTTGATGGGTGGCTAAGCGATCGTGAATAAGTTGGGTGAACTCATCGATATCCACTAAATGAACACCTTTCTCGCGCATCAGTTGCAATTGCCAGCCGATGCGTTGCTCAGCGAAAAATCGTGACCATTTCTTGTCCCATTTATTGGGTTGAAGGGTAGCACCGATGTAATTGTCTTGGTCAAAGCCATATTCTTTTTGCTCACCCCACATATGCAGGCGAGCAAGCTGTTGGCCAAACGCAAAGCTGTTTTTATTGTCATCCAGAGGCTTGGTAGGCAAGTAGTTGAGAATAATAAATGAATGATCTTTGGATGCTCCGGTTAAGATTAACTCGGGTACAAACACGGTATTACTCTCGCGTAAAATCCGAATGTTTTCAGCTTCAATCCCAAACTTATCGATAAACTCGCGGTTGTTTACTTTAACAAAGTAGCGCTGTTGGCCGTCGGAGATCATATAGCATTCGCTGATGTCCCCACCGTCAACTTTTTCTTTTTCGTGGATTTGAAAAGAGAACAACAGAGTGTCAGAAAGCTGCTTCGTAATGGCTTGCCACATAATTCATTCCATTATCCGGTTAGGTTATTCTCAGTTTAGATGATCGTTAGCAGAGATAATGATTCATAGTGCAAAAAATTCAATCGTTTAACCTAAATGCCAGGTTACACTTTTAAACTGTGACTTAGGTCGCTGGATCGCATCTTAATTGAGGGATGTGGCAGTCAACTTGATAATTTTGAGAAGCTTTCAAACTTTTCCCGCTTACTTGTGTTAGGTTTTGTAGGTACGCCCTAGTCGAAAAAGTCGATTTTATCAGCAACTATACCGAGTTAGGTTGTGTAAACTCCTTGATATGTCTTAGTATTAAAGTTGTAACTCGACGGCACGAATGAAATGGAGAAAAACTGTGGTTGTTGAAACCGATGGTTATCTAGCTCTTATTGAGCACTTAGCTTTCAACTTAGATGTCTTCGCCTCAGACGACGGAGATATTGGCACTGAAAGCGTTGAAGATGTCGTGACTGATATGGTTGCGAGCAATATCATGGCAATTTTTGAGCAAAATCCTGAGCTTCACTCTAGCGTGCGTTTTCAGTTACTCAAAGAGGCCGATTCTGTCGTAGAAGATCTGGGAGAAGTGTTGGCCGGTGTATGGGGTAAACCTGCGACTAACGAGCAAATTCGCTTTTTAGACGAATACATCGCACTGGTGAAAAACTTATTCGATTCTGCGGTCGCTAAATACGATTGATAGTCTAATCTCAAATTTCAGGCGAGGGACTTACTCGCCTTACATGCCAATACTTAGAAGCCCAGTAAGGGTTGTCTAGCCTAGAAATGATCACTCCTTTTGACGTCGAAGCGTGCATGAATTGCTTGTTCCCGAGATATACGCCAACGTGTCTTACTTTGGGGGACGTCTTAAAGAACACCAAATCACCGACGTTTGCTTGCTGATAGCTAATCTCTTTACCTACTTTAACTTGATCTTTAGTGGTACGCGGTAACTGATAGCCTAATGCTTGCTGGTAGGTGGCTTGAACAAACGCAGAGCAGTCGACGCCATTTAATGACGTCCCGCCAAGTCGGTAGGGGGCGCCTTCCCATTGAGCATAAACTTTCATCAATGAGTGCTTAAGTTGCTGTTGTTCAGAAGAAAGTGGTGTCGACGCGGTTTGACTGAGCTCGCGACTATTCTGAGAGCTACAACCTAATAACAAAGCGGTTAGCATGGCCGCTTTGAAGTAACTCGCACAAGATCGTTTCGGGTTCATAAATCTTTTCCATGAAATCTAACCGTAACAAATTCGCCATATGATGCCAGCAATCAATACCAAGCAGTAGGAACCGATCCCCGCATGGATACGCTGAACAAAGGCAAATTTAAACTCTCATTGATTCAAACCATCAGTACTGTGTTTGTGACTTTCACTATACTGGTCATTCTCCTCTCTGCCACCAGTATTAAAGGGCTAGACCGCATAGGTCAACAGTTTTCCGACTTATCACAGCGCGCCCTGCCGCTGGCGATGACCAATGCCAAGCTCACCCAATCGATCCTTGACCAAGTCAAACAGCTGAGTTATGCCACTCAAACACGTGATGACCAAGCTTTACAAGAGATATCAGCGCGGATAGAGGCTCTGATATCCGAAACCAATCAGTACTCACAACAAGTACTCAGTATTGCGAGTGACTATCAGCAAGGGATTAGCAGTGAGCAAACACAATCGATGACACAGTTGATTGAGACACTGAATGCGCTTAGCTCAGAAGTTATTGCGACTCAACGAAACCTGCTATTACGTCAAGCGAAAATCAATCAAGAGTTGGATGGATTTCGCTATGGACTCGGTTCTGTTGGACCGGAGATGAGTCGCATTAGTTCGTTTCTAAGCGGCGATAACCCGGAATCAGCGGATGCAGCGAACCGTTTTATTGCCAATGTGAGCTCAATGGAGAGTGCATTTATCGAACTAATGATGCTCGAGGAGTTAGAGAAAGCGCAGCAAGAGTACCGTGAGATGAAAAATCGTCTTGCTGGGGTTAGCTTAGCCTATGATGACTTCAAAGAGTGGCACCCAGATGTCGAAGACTTTACCAGTTTAACCTCTGCGTATCAGATGGTCGAAGTGGGATTCGAGTCAGGGGGAGTCGTTGATCAAATCCTAGCTAAGCTTGAACTGGTTAATCAGCAATCTGCGGAAATCGACCACGTTGTTGATATCGCAAACCAAACCATTGCCCAGCTCAATCAAATTTCGTCGCAAGCACAGTTGCTGATTGATCAAAGCCAGCAAGTGGTCGAAGCCACCATGGACTCTGTCACATCTACACTGATGGTCAGCGGGATAGTGATTGTTTCACTGGTGGTGATTTCTTGGCTGACGTTACGTCGGTGGATCCATCAAGGCTTGAAAAATATTCTCAGCAGCTTAGATAAATTGACTCAGCATGACTTTACTTTCTCGGTGCAGATGCATGGGCCGCTCGAGATGAAAGAGATCGCAAGTAAGCTCAACCAAGTGATTGTATCGACACACGAATCGATTGCGACCGTCACCAGAAACTGCGAAACCTTGTATCAAACCGCAGAGGTCAGCCACGATGCTGCAGAACGTTCCAATCACAGTTTGAGTCAGCAAAATGAATCCTTAACCAGCATGGTAGCAACCATCAATCAATTGGAAGCATCGATCAGCGAAATAGCCCACATTACTCAAGAGTCGTATCAAGAGTCCAAACTGGCGACGCAGTACTCAAGCAATGGGGTCGCGGCGATTGAAGAAAATCGTATGCGCTTGCAAAGGCTAGAGCAAACTCTAGATGCAAACGAAACCTCGATGGTTGAACTGGATAAGCGGGTCAAACAGATCCGAGAAATGGTGGATTTGATTTCGGGAATTGCAGAAAACACCAACTTGCTGGCCCTCAATGCTGCGATTGAGGCTGCGCGCGCTGGAGAGCAGGGACGCGGTTTTGCTGTTGTCGCCGATGAAGTACGCAAGTTGGCCAGTGATACGTCGAGTCAAACCAGCAGTATTCGTGACCGTATGAATCAACTGGTGTCGGCGGCTGAGCGAAGCCGAGTCGCGGTGGCTGAGTCGAGGCAAGAAATGAGTAATGCACTTGAATCGAGTGACATGGTAAAGTCAACCTTTGCCGATATTGAAACCGCCGTTACGCATATCCGTAGTCGAGTTGAACAAGTATCGGTGGCCACAGAGCAGCAGCAAAGCGCTACCGCTCATGTGAGTGAGTCTATTACGCGCGTGTCTGATCAAGGCCAACAAACCAAGCAACAACTTGAGTCGATGGTTGAGAACTCACACCAAGTGGCGAGTATTGCAGGCGATCAACAAGCCATGTTACACAAGTACGCGCTTTAGGCTCTCTCGCGCTTCAGTCTTTACGAAAAGGTTGGGTAAGCATCTTATCCAGCCTTTGTTCGTTCTGGCGCTGGAAAAGGGGAATGCCAATCTTAACCGATTGATGGCCCAACTCAGGCTGTGAACGATAGGTACCAAATAGTCGGTCCCAAACGGATAAGAAAAAGCCAAAGTTGGAGTGAGTTTCACGGGGTATCACTGAGTGATGGACGCGGTGCATATCCGGCGTGACAATCAGCTTACGCAGAGGCTTATCCAAAGCTAAGGGTAGATAACCGTTGCTATGGTTAAACATGGCACTAACATTCAACACGATCTCGAACACAACAATCGCCAGTGGTGAAACCCCAAGCAGTAAAGCAACACCAATCTTGATCCACATTGACAGCAAGATCTCAATCGGATGAAACCGTGTTCCCGTAGTCACATCAATGTCTTGATCGGCGTGATGCATACGGTGTAAACGCCAAAGCCAAGGCACGCGATGAAAAACTAGATGTTGCAGATAGATGATAAGGTCGAGTATTACAACTGCCAGCAACACTTCAAACCAAACGGGAAGTGACCAGTGGTTAAAGAGTCCAATCGTATGTTGCTCTGCATAATAGGCCGCGCCAAGGGCGACAACAGGCATCAGTAAAGTCAGGCATAGCGAGTTAAAGGCAATCAAACCAAGGTTATTGAGCCAGCGAAACCACTTTTTCTGCGTCAACGCTTTCCGCGGCGCGCGCCATTCCCATACCGCACATAACAGTAAGGTAGTGATGAAAAATCCAATCCGAATCATCTCGGCATTTTGCATGATATTATCCTTGCAACACGTATCGGGCTGAGTAAACTGACTGCCCTTAACATTAAACGCTTCCCTTATGAGAATCCACGCTTTTCACCGCCTCTATCAACACCGCCTTGCTCAGTCAACGAAGCCATTTGTTGCACGAGGCAGTAAAGTTACGCGCTGCCTTTACTGCCAAGTGGCCAAGTCAAATTGCTTGTGTGACTATCAGCCGGACATCGACAGTGATATTGCGGTGATGTTGTTGCTTTCAGACAACGAAGTATTCAAACCAAGCAATACTGGTCGACTCATCTTAGATACGGTTAAAGAGGGGTATGCGTTCCAATGGCATCGTATCGAGCCTGACCCGGAAATGCTGGCGCTACTGTCGAATCAAAGCTACCAACCCATTGTTGTTTTCCCCGACGAGTATGTTGAAGATGAGCAACGCTTGATACCAGTGGATTCGATTGGCCTACACGGGAAAAAGCCATTGCTCATTTTTATTGATGGCAGTTGGCGTGAAGCTCGGCGGATATTCCGCAAGTCACCATACCTTGATAGTTTGCCAGTATTGTCTGTCGAACCTGAGTCTGTATCACGTTATGTCATGCGACGCTCAGACAACGCCCAGCACCTTGCGACAGTAGAAGTTGCCACATTGGTGTTCGAACAGTTGGGTGACAAGCGTTTGGCAACAACATTAGCAACGTGGTTTGACGTGTTTAAAGAGAGCTATTTACAGAGCAAGAGCCGATCGAAATCAGATCAACAACGTCCGGTTTTACAAGCTTATATTGACGCGACAGAAACGCGAAGTCGCTCTAGTAATTAATGCCTGTATGCACAAGGAGTGTCCAATTACGACCATCTCAAGGCTAAATTGGTCCTAAGTCACAGTTTGTAGGCGTAGCTATATGGATAATGAATCGGTTAACGATTTTATTATGTTTTTGGGAGAGATGAGATGTACTACGGCTTTGACGTTGGTGGCACTAAAATTGAGTTTGGTGCATTTAACGACAAATTAGAACGAGTCGCGACCGAGCGCGTGCCAACGCCAACCGATGATTATGCTCAGCTAGTTGACACCATTGCCGGCTTAGTGAGCAAATACGACCAGCAATTTGCCTGTGAAGGTAAAATCGGTTTGGGTCTACCTGGAATGGAAGACGCAGATGACGCGACGGTACTTACGGTTAACGTACCTGCAGCAAAAGGTAAGCCATTACGCGCAGACCTAGAAGCGAAAATCGGCCGTCCTGTAAAAATTGAGAACGACGCGAACTGTTTTGCGCTCTCTGAAGCATGGGATGAAGAGCTAAAAGATGAACCATCGGTGATGGGATTGATCTTAGGCACAGGTTTTGGTGGTGGATTGGTTTACGAAGGTGCGGTTTTTTCTGGACGCAATCACGTTGCCGGTGAACTCGGACATATGCGCTTACCAATCGATGCTTGGTTCCATCTCGGTGATAATGCGCCACTACTCGGTTGTGGCTGCGGTAAAAAGGGCTGTTTAGACAGCTATCTATCTGGTCGTGGTTTTGAGCTTATTTACGCGCATTACTTCGGTGAAGAGAAAAAGGCGATCGATATCATCCAAGCTTACCAAGCTGGAGAAAAGAAAGCTTGTGAGCATGTTGAACGATTCATGGAACTGCTTGCGATCTGTTTTGCCAACATCTTTACCGCCAATGACCCTCACGTTGTCGCGCTTGGTGGCGGATTGTCTAACTTTGAGCTTATCTATGAAGAGATGCCAAAGCGCGTTCCAAAATACCTGCTTTCTGTCGCTAAGTGTCCGAAGATCATCAAAGCCAAACATGGTGACTCGGGTGGTGTTCGCGGCGCTGCATTCTTGAATATCAAATAACAATAACTTTGCACGTCAAATAATAACGGGAGCGTTCAGCTCCCGTTTTGTTCAGTTCTTAGGTTATAGCTTGTTGAGCCTTTATACTGTTTTTCAGCTCGCCAATCACCGCATCTATCGACTTGGGTTTACTCAATAAATAACCTTGAATATAACGACAGTTCAATCCACGTAAAATATCCAGCTGCCCCTGAGTCTCTACACCTTCGGCAATCACCGATACCCCGAGTTGTTCTGCGAGCAATGTTACCGATTGAATCAACACCACATTGTTCCGATTTTTCTCAATATCCATCACAAACGAACGATCGATCTTAAGAATATCGACGGTGTTTTTCATTAAATTTGAAAACGATGCGTAACCCGTACCAAAATCATCCAACGCCACTTTTACCCCTTGCTTACGTAAAATACGCAATAACTCCTGCACTTGAGGCTTGTCCTCTAAAGGAATGGACTCAGTTACCTCAACCACAATATCTTTGTAGCTCAGCCCGTACTTATCAATAATTTCGGTGATCGAGCAATGGCTATGGCTCTCTTGACTGAGCTCGTCAATGGAGCGGTTGACGTTGACAGGGATTTTATCAAAACCGAGTTGCTTGAGCTTGATGATGTCTTGGCACACCTTCTCAAGTAATACCTGACCAAGCTGAAAAATATAGCCAAACTCCTCAGCAATAGAGATGAACTCAAAAGGGGGAATCACTTCGTTGTCTTCACTCCACCGAGCTAATGCTTCCATCTCAACAATGGAGTTGGTATCAAGGTCGTAAATAGTCTGATAGGCGACATCGATTCGCTTTTCGTCAATCGCTTTCTTAAGTTTACGGCTCAAATCATGACGACGAGCAATCTTGTGTTCCAAAGGAACAGAATACTCTATAGTGGCGGTGAGCGGAGCATTTTTAGCTTCAATCAGCGCATAGTAGGCTTGATTAAGAGGGTGGGTGTCGATGACATCATTAATACTCGATACCCCGATGTTCACGGCAAGTTCGATAGCGTGGGTGTCAATTTTAAACGGCGTTTCAATCACAGATCGTATCCGAGTCACTAAGTCGCCAATATTAACCGAAGCGCTTTTATCGACACTTAACGCAAATTGGTCAGCGCCGTAGCGGCAAATATTGATGGATTCACTACAAAAATGGTCGTGAATTAACTGGCCAACATAAATCAACAGTTTGTTACCAAATGACTCGCCGTAGATGTTATTAAACGAAGAGAAGCGCTTAATATCAACGATGATGACCACTGGTTTACTCACCGTTTCTAACGCGTTGATAAACTTTTCACGCTTCATTAAGCCAGTGAAGTCAGATTGCTCTTTATAGCGGTTTAACTCATTCTCAATTGATTTTTGTAGGCTTAAGTCTTCAAAGATACCAATGTAGTTTTGAATCTCACCCAAACGATTGCGTAACTGGTAAATAGACAAGTGCTCAGGGTAAATAGCACCACTTTTACTCTGATTCCATATCTCTCCTGACCAAAATCCGTTCTCATGCACAGCTTGCCACATACAGCGATAAAAGTCTTCATCTTGAGCATTGGAGGCGAGAATAGAGGGGTTGCGTCCTTCGAGTTCTTCAGCACTAAAGCCGCTGATATTCTCTACTTTGGAGTTACACTTTATGATGCGGTTATTTTTATCAGTGACTATCACACCATGTGGTGATAAATCGATCACCGTCTGAGCTAGGTCAAACTCGGCCTCTAGGTCTGAAACATGGGTAACATTTTTAACATGCCCTGTCACTTCGGCTAAGTTGCCTTGTTGATCAAACTGTCTTGAATAGTTGATTTCTAGCTGCAGTTGACAAGGGTTATGTTCTTTATAGACAGTGAAATGCTCAGTTTGGGACGAAAGATTAAGGTTGGCTTTAAATTTGACAAATTGCTCTGGCTGCTTGAATACATAGCGGCTAAAAAACTGGTCAAACGAGAGAGAGGTTTTGTGAGGTGCAGACAACATTTGAGCCAAATGACTGGAGTAGGTAAAGTGGTTTTCCGCGATATTCCAGCTCCAAGAGCCGCTATGGGTGAGCTGTTCAGAGCGTTGGAACTGGCTCAGAAGATCGTCTTTTTGTTTACCTAGTCGTTGCTGCAGTATCGTTTTACCAATCAAAAAGCCAAGCGTTTCGAACCAGTTATTATCAAAATTAACATCAGGTAATGCGTGGTTGTACATCAACGCAATAACACCAATGGTGGTTTTGCTTCTAGATTGAATGGGTATCCCTACGTAGCTCTGAGCATCAATGACTTGCAGGATATCATCCTCTGGAAACTGCGCTTGAATTCCGTCGGAGTAAACACACATATCGGCGCTGTCTAGTACTGCTTCGCAAGGTGTACCTCCCAACGAATAACTAATATTATCCGCAAGCTTACCTTGGGCGAGATAACAGCGAGTTGTGGCTGTTCGCTGTTCTAAGTTGTACTCGGCGATCAGGCAATGGTCGGGCTTGTAACGTAAATAGACTTCGTTCAAGCAACGCTGATAAAGCTCCATTTCATCTTTTGAATCAATCACTTTTTTTATTAGCGATTCCATTGCGCAGCGAATTCCTAAATTGCATGATACGAGCAAATGTTTAAGTTATAGTCACATAGATAGTAAGGTTTGTATATGATCTTGAAGAGGTTCTGTGATTGAAATATATAAAGTTGTTAACAGGGAGGGCGACTAGATAGCCCTCATCAGTGACTATTTATTTTTATGGCCGACGCCGCGGTTCTCTTTTTGCTTTAGGGTGATTTTACCAAAACCCAGTTTCTTGAAATGGTTATCGCGATAATTGCGCACTGCTTTGGTATCTGAGATAGCTTCAATCTGCTGTTCCATTTTTAAATATTCTGAAAGATCGATCCCTTCAGCATCAGCAACCGCTTCATGAATGGTGCGATATTGTTGGTATGAAAAGGTAAGAGTCTTCTCTTCGTCTTTATAGGTATAAAGTATTGTTCGCGACATAATGGTGTCCTAGAAATCATCAATAGGCCAGCAATGCTGGCCTCATTTTACAAGGCCTAGATTCTGCCTTGAAGTGGGATGATTGTCACGCTTTCACCGACCTTTACGCTATCAATAGCGGGAGAGATTTCAATCAGACAGTTAGCCTCGCTCATTGAGCGTAAAATCCCAGAACCTTGGTGTCCTGTTGTTTTCACCGATAGCTGACCGTGAGTATCAATTTGATAGACACCACGACTAAACTCAGTACGACCTTGTCGTGATCTAAGCTCTTCAGTCGCCGTGGCACTCACTTTAAGCGGTTGCCAACCCGTTTCTCCTTGCATTTTCCGCAGCGCCGGTTCGACAAAGTTGATGAACGAGACCATTACCGCTACGGGGTTGCCAGGTAAACCAAAGAAGGGTTTGCGATTGAGATGTCCAAAGGCAAGTGGGCGACCCGGGCGCATATTAATTCGCCAAAAATCAATTTGGCCTAACTTGTCCAACGCGAGCTTAATATAATCTGCATCCCCCACAGATACGCCTCCTGAAGTAATGACGACGTCAGCCTGCTGCGACGCTTGCTCTAACGCTTCCATCATACGGTCTTGGTCATCATCAATGATGCCCAAATCGATGATCTCGCAACCCAACTTTTGCAGCATACCTATCAAAGTAAAACGATTGGAGTCGTAAATCGAGTGGTCTCTTTGCGGCGTTCCTGGCGCTTGCACTTCGTCGCCGGTAGAGAAAATCGCAACTTTTAGTTTTCGATAAACCTCGCATTGCGCTAAGCCAAGCGAGGCCATCATGCCCATCTCAGCAGAGGCGATACGTTGACCGCTAACAAAGACCTCCGCACCGAGCGCCAGATCTTCACCGGCTTGGCGAACATTTTGCCCGGCTTTGATCGCTGTCTCACCGAAGGTGACGCTGTCACCATCCTGTATCGCTTGTTCGCGCATCACAACCGTGTCAGCGTATGCCGGCATAGGTGCACCGGTCATGATCTTTACGGCTTGGCCTTTCTCTAGCGGTTTTTGATAGGCGTGACCTGCGAACACATCGGCCATAACTTGATAGTGATTGGCGCTGAGATCGTCACTGCGAATCGCATAGCCGTCCATGGCCGAATTAGTATACTGCGGCACGTTTATTGGTGAGATAACGGGCTGCGATAGCACGCGTCCGTAACCATCAGCCAAACAGCAAAGCTCTTTCTCTGTCAGAACCTCAACTGAAGATAGAATCTTTTCTTGTCCTTGAGTCACCGATAAAAATGCAGGAGAGAGCGTATCGCAACTGGCGTTAGTGTTGCTTTTACTTGAAGCAGCGCTGTAGCTTTGTGTATACGAAACCACGAAATCTGAAATTGCCGATAAGTCATTGATGTCCATCTGCGGCAGGTTTGAATCTGGCACTCTGGTATCCGCCGCAATCGCAATGATGTTGCTGTCGTTTGGGTGGAGCCAAGGTTTGCCGACGGTTTCTCGGTGAAGTTCAATCTTAGGGAAAGCAATGTTTTTGCAACCTTCGACCAAAATGATGTCCAAGTTATCGCAGTCAAAGCGAGACAGCAGGTACTCGAAACTGGACTCTTGCTCCGGAGTTTCGGTCATCAGCGCAAAACGGTTTCTTGATGAAATCAACATCTGACTGGCCCCAGCTTTGCGCAGCCGGTAGCTATCTTTGCCTGGTTTGTCGACGTCAAAGTTGTGATGCGCATGCTTGAGTACACCGACGCTAAGACCAACATCAGTCAGTTTAGGTAACAAGGCTTCGAGTAAGGTGGTTTTTCCAGTACCAGAATAGGCAGCAAAACCCAAAAGTGGGATAGGGAGAGAGTTGTTCATCAGCTAAGCGTTCCAAATTGGGCCAGTTCTTCAGGGGTGTTGAGGTTAACGAAGCACTGCGGTGAATCACTAAAATCGACGTAGCGTGTGTAGCACTCTTTGTAGAGCAAAATGATCTTGCGATCGCCTCGCTCGAGAAATGCCGTCAGTTTAGACAATACTCGCTTGTGATAAAGGGTAAAAACCGGTTGTTGATAGTCACCATCGTGCGCCACTAAGATATCAGTTTCCGCTGTCGCCTCTGAGCAGAATCGAGCAACCAAATCAGTGTTAATTAGTGGACTATCACAAGGGACAAACCCAACCCAATCGGTGGGCGCATGGACCAATCCTGCGTGAATTCCTCCCAATGGGCCAGGGTACTGCTTAAACTCATCACCAAATACCTGGCCATATTGCGCGTATTGCGACTGGTGGCGGTTGGCGTTGATTAAAATCTGAGAAGTTTGCGGGGCAAGTCGGTCAATCACATGTTGAATAAGAGGTTTACCATTCAACAATATTAACCCCTTATCATTGCCACCCATACGGCTGGCTTGACCACCCGCTAAAATAACCCAACTAGTTTGCGTTGGAAGAAGCATAACGACTCTTTATCTCTTTATCGGTAATGACTTGTAGTAGTGGTGATTCAACCAAAGTGGTCTCTTTTATCCACCACTGTTTGCGACATAAATCGGTTAAAGCGTTAGTTTGATGGCTGGTAATGACCAAACTTGAACCTCGATTCAACAAGTCTTGAGCCATCACCACTAGGCGTTCAATCGATTCTTGATCAAGTGAAGCACTGGGTTCATCCATCAACAAAATCGATGGTTTTAATATCCAAGCACGCGCCATCGCCACCCGCTGTTTTTCGCCTCCTGACAACACCGAGATATGCTCGTCAGCGAGGGTTTCTAAGCCTACCATACGCAAAGCCGTAATGACTTGCGCTCGCTTATCTTTTGCAGGCTCTTTTTGATAACGAATACCGTATGCCACGTTTTGATAAACAGTGCCATCGAATAAATAGGGTGATTGGTGCAGATAGATCACTTGATTGCGGCCACTTCGGGTAAACCAGCGTTGTAACAAGCTATCATTGGCGGCGTGGACACGTCCTGTGGTCGGTTTGATCAGGCCGGAAAGAATTTTTAGTAATGTTGTCTTGCCCACTCCGTTATCACCTTTTAGGTAAATAGCGTCGTTGGGCCCAATCGTTAGGGTTGGGATGTGGAACAGAACTCGTTGCTTAAAGCGCATAGACAACTGCTGAGCAGTCATTTTTATCGTCATAGTACTAAGTCCTTAAATACCCTTTGCCGCGCATACTGGTCAGTAGGAAATTGAGCAGCAGTGCCAGTGTGAGTAGAACAATGCCTAGGGCCACACCCTGAGCAAACGCCCCTTTATGGCTCTCCATCGCAATCGCGGTGGGGATGTTGCGAGTAATACCCATAATGTTGCCACCGACCATAGTTGAGCAACCAACCTCTGTCACAATTCTTGAAAAGGCAGCGATGGCGGCGGCGAGGAGAGGGAATCGTGTTTCCCAGATCATAGTGGCGATAATTCTCGGCACGCTCACACCCAGAGTGATTGCCGTTTCGACCGCGCGTCGGTCACTCGATTGCAACGCCCCATGCATCATAGAGACAAGAACTGGAAAGCCAATCAACATCTGCCCAACAATCATCGCTTTTTGAGTAAACAGCATTTGCCAGTCACCCAGGGGGCCTGAACGAGACAAAAGCATGTACAGAATCAAGCCAATCACCACTGTAGGTATTGCTTGTAAAGTGTTGATCAACGATAGAAATATCCACTTACCTCGAAACTCGGTATAGGCAAGCAAAAAAGAAAAGATGATCGCTGGAAACAAGACTATCGAGATGGCCGACAAAGAGACGCTAAAAGAGACGGCAACGATCTCCCACAGCTCTTGGTCAAAACTGACCAAGAGCGCGAGTGCATCAAGTGTGGTTTGCCACAAACTCATAGACGATTATTGTTGGTCAGCATTGGCCACAAACAACTGTGTGCCATTCAGTTTAAAGCTATTGATCAGAGCCTGACCTTTTGGATTGACCAGCCAATCACTGAATGCCTTTGCACCTTGATAGTTGATACCTGGATAGCGCTCTGGGTTAACCAAGATCACTTGATATGGGTTAAACAGGTTCTTATCGCCTTGAAACAGCACTTTGAGATCTAACTTATTTGTGTAGGCCAACCAAGTTCCGCGGTCAGTCATCGTATAGCCTTGCATTTCATTGGCCATGTTGAGCGTAGGTCCCATGCCTTGACCAACACTGCGGTAGCCACCAAAGTTCGGTTCCATATCGGCTTGCTGCCAAATGCCTTTCTCTTTTTTGTGAGTGCCGGAATCATCTCCACGAGAGACGAAGGTGGCATTTTGGTTCGCAATCGACTTAAAGACCTCAGCGACATCTTTTTGTTCTGTGACCTTTGCTGGATCCGATTGAGGGCCAACGATAACGAAATCGTTGTACATCAGTTTACGTGGCAAGACGCCAAAACCTTGCTCGACAAACTTAGCTTCCGCTTTTGGGGCATGAGTCATGACCAAATCAACATCGCCGTTTTCTCCCATTTTCAGCGATTTTCCCGTTCCTGCTGCAATGACATCAACTTGGTAGCCGGTCTCTTGTTCAAATTTTGGCAACAAGTATTCAAGCAAACCCGAGTGGTAGGTGCTAGTGGTGGTTGCCAAGCGAACATGGGATTTGTCGCCTGCGGCGAACGCGGAGTAACTGATGAGGGCTAGAGACGCTGTTGCAAGGGTGATTTTGATTGCTTTCATATAGTTATAATTCCATTTTGGGACTACAAAAACCGCCGTTTATTTCACGGCTTTCGACACTGTCGACTTATTTATAAATCGGCACGCATATTAAGCAAGCTTGATGCCAGAAATATGTGAACATTTTCGAACGTAATATCAGTAGGTTAGGTAGGCAAATTATGACGAGGGACAAAATGTCCCACTTTTATTCAGTTTGTTGATAAGAAACTTGGTACACTCTGTCCTAATTGCAACTAGTTGAACTGAATGATATGCCTCCTTCCTTCGATCCAAACAAAGCTTCTCAATATCAAGCCTTTTCTGTGCTCGTCGTCGATGATGAGATAGGTATGCAAACCATCCTGAACAAAGCATTGAGCAAGTGGTTTGCTAAAGTTGACTGTGTTGGCTCCATTGAGCAAGCGGAGTCGTTGCGCACAGAGCATCACTATGATTTGATTGTGCTCGATATCAACTTGCCAGGTCGCTCTGGGATAGAGTGGGAAGAAGCTTTTACCGATCCGGAGAGAAAAGCCGATGTGATCTTTATGACCGGCTACGCAGATTTGGAAACCGCCATTTCAGCCCTTAAGCTTGGCGCGTCGGACTTTATTCTCAAACCTTTCAACCTAGAGCAGATGCTGCAAGCGGTGCAGCGATGTATGGATAAAAGGCTCGAGCAGCGCCATCAATATGCGCTACGCCATGACTTCAAACGACACATTACGACAGATATCGTCGGTGGCTCCGACAAAACCAAGCAGCTCAAGCAATTAATCAGTCAGTTTGCGCCGTCCCGAGCGTCTGTGTTGATTGAGGGAGAGTCGGGAACCGGAAAAGAGCTGGTAGCACGCGGAGTTCATGAGGCGAGTCAGCGCAGTGGACCATTTGTTCCGATCAACTGCGGAGCGATTGCGCCGGATCTTTTAGAAAGTGAGCTGTTTGGGCACAACGCTGGCGCGTTTACTGGCGCAAAGAAGAGTCGCGAAGGATTGTTTAGAGTCGCGAATGGAGGCACGCTGTTTTTAGACGAAATTGGTGAAATGCCACTGACTATGCAGTCTGCACTGTTGCGCGTGCTTGAGCAGCGTACTATTCGCCCGGTGGGTTCTGAAAAAGAGGTGACCGTTGATGTTCGAGTCGTCGCAGCCACCAACCGGAATCTGCAACAAGAGGTCGCAAAAGGTAATTTCAGGCAAGACCTTTATTATCGGTTGAATGTACTTAAAATCGATGTCGCGCCGTTACGTGAGCGAAAGGCAGACTTAATCGAACTGGTGCCATTTTTTACCAAGATGTTGTCAGCCGAACTCGGTATGTCTGATCCTAAATGGGCTCATGAGGACATTTTGGCCATGAACGAGTATGACTGGCCGGGAAACATCCGCGAGCTCAAAAACCTCATTGAACGTTGTATCTTACTTGGCAAGCCGCCAGCGCATTACTGGCGCGAGATACACGGAGAGACACTTAAACCATCGGTGACGATGACAGTGTCAAATGGCGCAGAACTGATCGAGCTCACTTCGAGCAGTATGCACGGCCAGGGCTATCCCAACAACTGGTGTTTAAAAGATGTAGAAAAAGCGCACATTCAGCAGTTGGTCGATTACCATGATGGTAACAAGTCAGCGGCGGCACGCGATCTTGGTGTGGCGAGAAAGACTTTAGAGCGCAAGTTCAAAGAGTGGGAGAGTGAGGAGTCGAGCTATGCCGATTAGCGCGACGCTATGGTCAAAATGGCGGTATCGCTTTAAAACCATGGTGCGCTATCGATTGATCATTTTGACCTCGGCCCCGATCCTGTTAACGCTGATTGCGCTGATCGGAATCACCATCTATTGGTCGATTCATTATACGTGGCAAAGTGCATTGGTCGATGTTTCTGAGCGTCTTGGTGTAGCGGAAAATAGTATTGAGCTAATTCAGGAGAAACAAGCCAACCACGTTAAGTCATTCGCACGCTCTTATGAGTTTGTTCAGCGTGTGCGCGATCCCAACACTGAAGAGCCCGAACTTCAGTATTGGGTGACTGAGCAGCGTAAGGTGTACAAGCTCGATTTCTTACGGTTTCACCGCGTAGACAGTGTCGAAAGCAAGTTTCGCTTTATGGACCTGACTCGCCGCGAATCTTTTTTCGATGTGCTTTCCCAGCAACAACTCGCTGAACTTGGCGACGATTTGGTGAAAAGAGCGCAAACGCCAATCTTGAACAGCCGAACGGTGGAGGGGCGCGGATTGGTGAGTCGTACTGTCATACCTATCTACAACCAAAATCACGATATTATCGGCTTTCTTGACGGCGGACTATTACTCAATAACAGCACCGGCTTAGTCGATACCATTCGTGATCTTGTTTACCCATCGAAGCAAGATACTCTGCGTCCTGTGGGGACATTGACCGTGTTCTTGGATGACCTTAGGGTCAGCACCAATGTGCCGCTAGATAGCGATGATCGGCTGGGACGCGCGATTGGAACTCGGGTATCGGATGAGGTGAAACAAGCGGTACTTGTTGAGGGGCAAGAGTGGGTTAACTTAGCTTTTGTTTATGATGCTTGGTACATCACAGCCTATAAGCCGCTGTACGATCAATATAATAATGTCATCGGTATGCTTTATACCGGATATTTGATGTGGCCGTTCTTAGCCACTTACATGACCAATATTGCTGAGATATCGATTACCACCGTCGTGTTGCTGCTACTCTCTAGTCTGATTGTCTATCGGGGCTCACGAGACCTATTTCTGCCCGTCGAGCGCATACACCGAGTGGTTAAAATGATCCAATTGGGTAAAGATACCCGGATTGGCCCGTTAGGGCTAGACGAAAACCACGAACTCGCTCAACTTGCTAAGCAGTTTGACAACATGCTCGACCTACTTAAGCAGCAAAAGAGTGAACTTGAGGTTGCCGCAGGGCAACTTGAACGTAAAGTACACGAGCGAACCGCAAGCCTAAAAGAGAAAACCGAGCAGCTCGAACTGCACATTAAATTGCTCAATCAGACCCGCGATAAGCTAGTGGTAAATGAAAAGCTGGCCGCACTTGGGGAACTCACCGCAGGTATCGCCCATGAAATTAACAATCCAACTGCCGTCATCCTTGGCAATATCGAACTTATCCAGTTTGAACTAGCCCAAGATTCGCAGCGAGTCTCTGAAGAGATCGAAGCTATCCATGCTCAGATTGATCGTATTCGCAATATTACCCGCAGTCTATTGCAGTACAGTCGACAAGGTGGCGTGCAAGATGAGATTACATGGCAGCATGTGAATCCTATTGTCGAAGAGAGCATCACCTTAGTAAAAACCGGTTCTAAAAAGCGCGATGTGGAATTTATCACCAAACTGACTGCGAAAAGTTGTGTCGAAGTCAATCGGCATCAGCTTTTACAAATACTGGTCAATCTACAGATGAACGGTATCCATGCGATGGAAGGAAAAGGAAGGCTCACCATTACTACCAACGATTGGATAGAAGGGGGCAACTGCCGAGGGGCCATCATCAGTGTTCGCGATCAAGGGGGTGGAATCAAACCCGAGAATTTGAAGCGTATCTTTTCCCCTTTTTACACGACCAAAAGAGAAGGGACAGGACTTGGGCTCTCGGTTTCACAAAGCATCTTAAGTCAGACGGGAGGCGAACTGAGGGTGGAATCAGAGTGGGGTAAAGGGTCGACGTTTTATATCTATCTACCACTAAGAATTGAATCAGAACTAAAAATTACTAACATCTAGCTTATTGGTAGCAACATACCATCCGAATTTAAGCGGTGTCACTCAACATACAAACCAACGGACAGAGTAAAACAATACTTGCAGTTGGCGACATGAATCAGTAGTGTGGCGCCGTTTTTCATTTTTAATAGGTAACGACATTGATTTCCACAAACAACATCACGCAACAGTTCGGTGCTAAGCCGCTGTTTGAGAACATTTCGGTTAAATTCGGTGAAGGTAACCGCTACGGTCTGATTGGCGCGAATGGTTGTGGTAAATCAACCTTCATGAAGATTCTGAGTGGAGAACTTGAGCCGACTGGGGGTAACGTAAGTTACGATCCTAACGAACGTGTCGCTAAACTAAATCAGGATCAGTTCGCCTACGAAGAGTACACAGTGATTGATACCGTCATTATGGGGTATAAAGAACTGTGGAAAGTAAAACAAGAACGTGATCGTATTTACTCATTGGCAGAAATGAGTGAAGAAGAGGGGATGCTGGTAGCAGATCTAGAAGTTCAGTTCGCTGAGATGGACGGTTATATGGCCGATGCCAAAGCCGGAGAACTGCTTCTTGCGGTAGGCATTCCTGAAGAGCAGCATTATGGCTTAATGAGTGAAGTCGCACCAGGTTGGAAGCTTCGTGTGCTGCTTGCCCAAGTCCTGTTTGCCGACCCACACATCATGTTACTCGACGAACCAACCAACAACTTGGATATGGATACCATCCGTTGGTTAGAAGATACGTTGAACCAACGCAACTGTACCATGATCATCATCTCGCACGACCGCCACTTCCTAAACTCAGTATGTACACATATGGCTGACTTAGACTACGGCGAACTGCGCGTGTATCCGGGTAACTACGATGAATACATGACAGCAGCTTCTCAGGCTCGCGAACGTCTACTGTCTGATAATGCGAAGAAAAAAGCACAAATCGCTGAACTGCAAACCTTCGTCGCACGCTTCTCTGCAAACGCGTCTAAGGCAAAACAAGCGACCTCTCGTGCCAAGCAAATCGATAAGATCCAATTGGAAGAGGTGAAAGCCTCAAGTCGTCAGAACCCGTTCATTCGTTTTGAACAGTCTAAAGAGCTGTTCCGTAACGCGCTAATCGTTGAAAACTTAAGTCAAGGCTTTGAAGAAGACTTATTCAGCAACTTCAACGCAATTTTTGAAGTCGGTGAACGCGTGGCCATTATTGGCGAAAACGGTGTCGGTAAAACAACCTTATTGAACACATTAGCCGGTGTATTACAGCCTCGTACTGGCGAGTTTAAATGGTCAGAAAACGCCAACATCGGTTACTACGCTCAAGACCATGCTGCTGACTTTGCGGAAGATCTCAACCTAATGGAATGGATGGGACAGTGGCGCCAAGAGGGCGATGATGAGCAAGTCGTGCGCAGTTTCCTTGGCCGGATGCTGTTCTCTCAAGATGACATCAAAAAGTCAGTCAAAGTGCTGTCTGGTGGTGAGCAAGGTCGGATGCTACTTGGCAAAATCATGATGCATAAACCCAATATGCTGCTAATGGATGAGCCAACCAACCACATGGATATGGAATCGATCGAGTCGCTGAACAATGCGCTTGAGCAGTACAAAGGGACGCTATTTTTTGTTTCGCATGACCGTGTTTTCGTTGACTCGTTAGCAACTCGCATCATTGAGATAAAGAACAATCAAATCACCGACTTCAAAGGGACTTACGCAGAGTTCCTTAAAGCTCGCGGTATTGAAGGCTAAACCACAGGCGCCATTTAAAAGCTCAGAGCCTCTATTGGGAGGCTCTTTTGTTATTTGAATGCCGACTAGATTGCATAGTAACACTTCACAATCTATCTACTGCTGGCCCTTTACATCAAACTCAATTCTATTAGCACCGGTAAATACTTGAAAGCGAAGACCTTTTGCTCTAGCGATAGTGATAATGCCAAAGCGCTGTGCCAGTTCTAACCCCATCTGGGTAACGCCAGAGCGAGAGAGCAACACAGGGATGCCCATTTGCGCGACTTTAATGACCATTTCGGAGGTGAGGCGTCCGGTCGTGTAAAAGAGCTTATCCGCTCCCGACTCTTGATTAAGCCACATTTCACCGGCCAACGTGTCCACGGCATTGTGGCGACCGACATCTTCGACAAATGAGAGTACTTGGTCTTGCTGACACACGGCACAGCCATGAACGGCACCGGCTTTTTTGTAGGTATCATTGTAGTGGGTTAAGGCTTCGAGAGCGGCGTAGATTTCAGACTGCTTAAGAGTGACTTGGGGCACTTGATAGCCTTCAAGTTGCTTCATGACATTCCCGTACATGGTGCCTTGGCCGCACCCGGAAGTCACGGTCTTCTTTTTAAGCGCGCTTTCCACCTGCTGGATATCTTCTTTAGTAATCACCGCGGCGCTGTGCGTTTCCCAATCAATAATTACAGATTCTAGAGCATTGGGGTCACTCAGGAAGCTTTGGTTTTTTAAATACCCCAATACCAGAGATTCTGGTCTAGAGCCCAGCGTCATCAGCGTGACCACCTCTTTCCAGTTCAACATGACAGTGAGTGGGCGTTCGCAGGCGATTTGCTTGGTTAAACGTTCGCCATATTCATCGAAGACGTCGACTTCTATGGTTTGCAGCGGATTTTCACTGGTTTTGATAATAGTAGGCTTAACCACGGCGGTTCCTATTCAATTGTTCAAGGAGTGCGACTTGCAAGCAAATTGTGTTCCTAACCGCGATTAGGTTATAGATTGCACACATTCTCAATTTTGAGTCGACGGTTAGGCTAGGTTGAAAGGAGTACTCAACTTAATGCTAACGGCGTTTCTAGAATAATGACAGCACACTGGGTACAAAATTTGCTTTGTTATGCTGCTTAAACAGTTTGCTAAGTGCAGCGCATGAACCATCTAAACACATATTAATAATGGAATAAACCATGGCAAAACAACAATCTGAGACCGATCAACTGCACAAGAGTGAAGAGTTATGGTCGGTGGAGTGCCAGCTTATCGCCCACGAGATCGCGACAGGTTTATGGACGACCACACAATGGCAATTGGTCGGGTTTGACTTAAAACCCGATCAGCCCACTGACAACGTTTGTGTGTTGCAGCTACATCGAGATGAACGTACCGACTATCGCTTTAATCTAAGTTCCAAGCAGCCGAAGTTATTTGTGGTGTTGGATAATGTCGACTCCGATGAAAAGCCTGGTATTGTCACCATTACCGCATCGCAAAGTGTCGCAGGGCAATACATGGATGGGGATTATCTGGTGCTTTCCAACGATATGCCGCTTGCGATACAAGCGTGGATAGAAGCCTTTATTGGCCGACATGGCGAGTTGTTAGAACAGCGTCGCAAGAAACGTAAAGGAGCGGGTAGAGCCAGTGGCAACTAATTTTTTAAATCGTTGGTCGCAGCGCAAGCTTGAGCAGCACTCTAATCAAGAGAGTGAAGAGACAGAGCAAGACTTATCCCAGCAGGCTTACGAACCAAGCCCCAATGAGATTCAAGTCGAATATGCGGGCGAGGAATCATCGTCTGTCGCTTCGCTATTGGTGTCTGAAGCAGAGGCGAGTGTAAAAAAAGCTGCATTGCGAAAACTGTTTCTATCTGGTCAGTTTAGCGAAGTCGATGGTTTGAATGATTACGACCACGACTATAAAGCGGTCAAATCTCTATCCAGTGAGGTGGCAGAAAAACTGCGCGATTGGATGAATCAACAAGATGCGCAACCCATGGCTGAAGAGCTGGACAACAAAACCGCTGACACCGAGGTAGTTTGTGTCGAAGTGGATGAACAAGCGCCAAATGAGCAATCACAAGCCGACAAGCCGGATCAAACAGTGGGACAAAATATACCACACAAAAAATAGGTACATTTTGACCAAGTGTAAATATCACGGGTGAGACAATTTGTCTCATCCGTTTTTTTTACGCTGAAATATTTGCACAAAAAGAACTAATTTACTGATTTATAACTAGTAAAAAGTTGGTACAGCACTTGCTTTTACTCGCCTAGGTGAATATTCCGTTCTAACTGGAACTGAGCAATGCTAAAACAACAACTAAAACAATCCGCCACGACTAATGGTAAAGCACGCTGGTATGCGTTTGAGCATACGGTTGAGTTAACTAACCTCATTCCCCCTACAGTCAGTTATGAAAGTGGTGGGCATACGCTAATCGTTGGTCCCACCTCAATCATTGAAAGCGCCGCCCAACAGCTTGAGCAGATGAGCAGTCTCACCTTGCTCTCAACCGATGGTGAACCTGGTGAACATAGTGGCCTTTTCTTTGCCAATACCGTCGAGATCAGTGGCTTTCTCGGTGCTTTTAAAGTGCTCACTGATAATAAGGGGGTCGAGGTCAACCTAGCCAGCATCGCAATCAACCATGACTGTTTTGATGTCGTTCTCGACCTCTGCCTAAATAGCTGCATGACTGAAGAAGTGCCCGTACCTGGTTACTACCCGGTTGGGCGCGGTTACCCCAAGCTCGCTGAGGCCCTTGAAGAAATACCGACCTTGATGGGGACCTTTGATAAGCCAAAGTTCTTTCGACTAGATACGGATCTTTGTGCGCACAGTTCTCGTGGTGTCAAAGGATGTGAACGCTGCGTTGACGCTTGCCCTGCTGGAGCGTTGTCGAGTGAAGGTAGCGATAAAACCGGACACAAGATTGAGATCAATCCATATCTATGTCAGGGCGTGGGGACTTGTGCCACGGCCTGCCCGACAGAGGCGATTCATTACGCTTTGCCTAACCCACAAGAAACGCAAAAGTTTATAGAGCGGACGTTAGCCAACTATGAATCTCAGGGTGGGTTGGATCCGATCATTTTAATCTGCAGCTCTCGTCACGAGTCATATAACGCCATGGCACTGCAAGCATTGCCAGATAACGTCATCCCTATCGTAGTCGAAGAATTACCCTCAGTTGGCATTGATTCTTGGTTCGCAGCTCTGGCTAACGGTGCAACACAGGTTTTGTTTGCCGCGAGCCGTCATATGCCAGCAACCATCTTACGAATTCTCAACAGTGAAGTATCCGTCGCTCAAACACTACTTGAGCAACTGGGTATCGCTAAAGAGACGATCGACATCCTTTACCTTGAGTCGCTTCGAGAGGGCATGCCAGCCCTATGTTATGACTCATTTGATCTTGCTTTGGGGGAGTTGCAAGGTAATAAACGTCAGCGCCTGTTTACCGCATTAGACGCACTGGCGCAGTCTCGAGTTCCTGTCGACAACATCGTTGAACTGCCAGCAGGTGCACCATACGGCAACATTTCATGTCAAAGCAGCGCCTGCACCCTGTGTATGAGTTGTGTTGCTGTCTGTCCGACGCGCGCTTTGCATACGGATGGCGCGTCGCCGTCTCTCAAATTCGTCGAGCAAGATTGTGTTCAGTGTGGTTTGTGTATCAAAGCCTGTCCAGAACAAGTATTGACCATGACGCCAAGGTTCAACTGGGACCAACAAGCCCGTCAGCAAGCACAAGTGATTCACCAAGAGAAGGCGGCCGAGTGCGTGCGTTGCCATAAGCCTTTTGCCCCACAGTCGATGATAGATATGCTGCAAAATAAGTTACGCGGTCACTCCCATTTTGCTGATGATGTGGCGCTCAATCGTATTGCGATGTGTGAAGACTGCCGAGTCGTGGATATGTTTGAAGCGATGGCCGACGACCCAACCAAACAACTCAATTACTAGGACAGGATGTAAGCAATGGAACAAGATTATCAATCCATTCGTAGCGATATTTACTTGGTGTTGGCGGCGCTTTTCCGTCAAGCCCCAAGCGATGAGATGCTCGCGTTTCTGTCATCTCTGGAAACTGAGTCGTCCGATAGTGCGATGAAGCACGCATGGCTCCAACTGTCACGCGCCGCAAGAGAGTGCCAATCCGCATCGCTTGCAGACGAATACCAAGAGCTGTTTATTGGCATCGGGCGAGGTGAGGTGATGCCATTCGCTTCATGGCATCTCACTGGCTCATTGATGGAGAAACCCCTTGCAGATATTCGCCACGATCTAGAACGACTCGGATTTGAACGAGCGCCTAGTGTGAAAGAGCCAGAGGATCATATCAGTGCATTATGTGAAGTGATGGCAGCGTTAACCAATGAAGCTGAGCAAACTCAGCAGCGATTCTTTAACTGCCACATTGCCCCTTGGTTCGAATCACTGATCAAACAAATTGTTCAGGCGCAGCACGCGAATTTTTATCAATCGGTCGCGCAACTGTGCCTCGCATTTTTCACCATAGAGCAAGTGCGCTTTAGTGAGAAACCAACAAGCAGTAAAAACAGAGCAAAAATTGATGTAAAGAACGTGACTGAATATGAGCAACCTCAGTCTTAAGCGTCACATTGAGAACAGTACCTACGCCAAAGGTAAGGAAGCAATAATGAAAGAGAACAAAGAGTTGAACCAGAGTCGAAGAGACCTGCTCAAAGGAATAACCACAGCCGCTGTCGCCGGTGCGGTTGTTGCGGGTACAACCAAAGCGGCCTCTGCTGCAGAAACAATAAGTCCGCAGCAAGAAGTAAAGAAAACCGGCTACCACGAAACGCAACATATCCGTGATTACTACGAAACGCTTTAGGAGCTAAACGATGAAATTAGTTAAACGCTCCGACAGCGTCACTAAAGAGCAAAACCAGTTAGGCGTTTCGCGCCGTACCTTTATGAAAAACAGCTCACTGGCTGCTGGCGGTGCGGTCGTGGGGGCGAGCTTGTTTGCCCCGGGGATGATTAAGAAAGCCCAAGCCAAAGCGGTAGACTCTAACGCCAAGACCGAAGTCAAACGCACAATCTGTTCACACTGTTCTGTCGGTTGTGGCATTTACGCCGAAGTGCAAAATGGCGTTTGGACTGGACAAGAGCCAGCGTTTGACCATCCATTTAACGCTGGTGGACACTGTGCTAAAGGCGCTGCGCTGCGTGAACATGGCCATGGCGAACGACGCCTCAAATACCCGATGAAGCTTGAAAACGGCAAATGGAAGAAGCTCTCTTGGGATCAAGCCATCGAAGAGATTGGCGACAAAGTATTAGACATCCGCAAAGAATCTGGCCCCGATTCAGTTTATTGGTTAGGCAGCGCCAAGCATAACAATGAACAAGCTTATATGTTCCGTAAAATGGCGTCACTGTTTGGCACCAACAACGTCGATCACCAAGCGCGTATCTGTCACTCAACAACGGTGGCGGGTGTCGCGAATACGTGGGGTTATGGTGCGATGACCAACTCGTTCAATGACATGCACAATTGTAAGTCGATGCTGTTCATTGGATCTAACCCGGCAGAAGCGCACCCAGTCGCGATGCAGCACATCTTGATCGCAAAAGAGAAGAACAATTGTAAGATCGTGGTTGCCGATCCTCGTCGCACTCGTACGGCCGCCAAATCTGATCATTATGTTTCTCTTCGTCCGGGCTCAGATGTCGCCTTTATTTGGGGCATTTTGTGGCATGTATTTGCTAACCAGTGGGAAGACAAAGAGTTTATTCGTCAACGCGTATTTGGAATGGATGAAATCCGTGAGGAAGTCGCCAAGTGGACGCCAGCTGAAGTAGAGCGTGTTACCGGTGTTTCTGAAGCGGACGTGTACAAGACGGCCAAGCTTCTGGCAGAAAACCGCCCAGGTTGTGTGGTTTGGTGTATGGGGGGAACTCAGCACACCACAGGTAACAACAATACTCGCGCTTACTGTGTACTCGAATTAGCGCTCGGCAATATGGGCAAGTCGGGCGGTGGTGCCAACATTTTCCGTGGTCACGACAACGTACAAGGTGCGACGGATTTAGGCGTACTTTCTCATACTCTTCCTGGTTATTACGGTCTCTCTGATGGTGCTTGGAAGCACTGGTCGAAAGTATGGGATCTTGACTACGAATGGGTTAAAGGCCAGTTTGATCAAAACGAGTACCGAGGCAAAAAGCCAATGAACAACATGGGAATCCCTGTCTCACGTTGGATCGATGGCGTACTTGAAAGCAAAGACAACATTGAGCAAAACGACAACATTCGCGCCATGTTCTACTGGGGACACGCAGTGAACTCACAAACCCGTGGTGTAGAGATGCGCAAAGCAATGCAAAAGCTCGACATGATGGTCATAGTTGATCCATACCCAACGGTGGCGGCTGTAATGAATGACCGCACTGATGGAGTTTACCTACTGCCTGCGACAACTCAGTTTGAAACCTATGGCAGTGTGACAGCGTCAAACCGTTCAATTCAGTGGCGCGACAAGGTTGTTGATCCACTATTTGAGTCTAAGCCTGACCACGAAATCATGTACTTGTTGACCAAGAAACTTGGCTTTGCTGATCAACTGTTTAAAAACATCAAAGTAGAAAACAATCAGCCGCTGATTGAAGACATTACCCGTGAGTTTAACCGTGGTATGTGGACCATAGGCTACACAGGTCAAAGTCCTGAACGACTAAAAACACATCAACAAAACTGGCATACGTTCCATAAAACGTCGCTAGAAGCGGAGGGGGGGGCTGCGCACGGTGAAACGTATGGCTTGCCTTGGCCGTGTTGGGGCACTCCAGAAATGAAGCATCCAGGCACGCATATCCTCTATGATACGTCTAAACCTGTTGCTCAAGGTGGTGGTAACTTCCGTGCTCGTTTTGGCGTTGAGTTTGAAGGCAAAAACCTGCTTGCAGAGGACAGCTACTCGAAAGGGTGTGAGCTAGAAGATGGTTACCCGGAGTTTAACGATAAGCTGCTTAAAGCGCTGGGTTGGTGGGACGATCTCACCGCAGAAGAACAAGCCGCTGCAGAAGGTAAAAACTGGAAAACAGACTTATCAGGCGGAATTCAACGAGTGGCGATCAAGCACGGATGTATTCCATTTGGTAATGCCAAAGCGCGCGCGGTGGTCTGGACGTTCCCCGATCGCGTGCCACTGCACCGTGAGCCGCTCTATACGCCGCGACGTGACTTGGTTGCCGATTACCCAACTTGGGATGACAGTGAGTCTATTTATCGCTTGCCGACCATGTATAAATCGATTCAAGACAAAGATGTCTCTGGTGAATACCCGATCATCCTGACTTCAGGCCGTTTGGTAGAGTACGAAGGGGGTGGTGAAGAAACTCGCTCAAACCCTTGGCTAGCTGAGCTTCAACAAGAGATGTTTGTTGAAGTTCACCCGAAAGATGCCAACGATCTTGGCTTTAGAGATGGCGATATGGTTTGGGTTGAAGGTGCTGAAAGAGGGCGAATCCATGTTAAGGCTATGGTGACTCGCCGGGTTAAGCCGGGCATGGCGTTTATTCCTTTCCACTTCGGCGGTAAGTTCCAAGGGGAAGATCTGCGTGATAGATACCCAGAGGGGACTGATCCCTATGTGATTGGTGAATCGGCGAATATCGCCACGACCTACGGTTACGATCCAGTCACGCAGATGCAAGAAACCAAAGTCACCCTATGTAACATTCGCAAAGCGTAAGGAGTCAACAGATGGCTAAAATGAAATTCCTTTGTGACACCAAACGCTGCATTGAGTGTAACGGTTGTGTCACTGCATGTAAGAACGAAAATGATGACGCGTTGGAGTGGGGCATTCAACGCCGACGCGTTGTGACACTCAACGATGGTGAACCAGGAGAAAACTCGATCTCTGTGGCCTGTATGCACTGTACTGATGCCCCTTGTATGGCGGTGTGTCCAGCAGATTGCTTCGAGCACACAGAAGATGGCATCGTGCTGCACAACAAAGATCTGTGTATCGGCTGTGGCTACTGTTTGTTTGCGTGTCCGTTTGGCGCCCCTCAGTTTCCGAAACAGGAAGCTTTTGGCGAGCGTGGCAAGATGGACAAGTGTACTTTCTGTGCCGGCGGCCCTGAAACCGAAGCTGGTTCGGTCGAAGAACGTCAAAAGTACGGAGCCAACCGTATCGCAGAAGGCAAGCTGCCAATGTGCGCGTCACTGTGTTCAACTAAAGCCTTGTTGGCGGGCGATGCAGAGAAAGTCTCTGACATTTTCCGTCAACGTGTGGTTGAGCGCGGAGCGAAAGGCGCAGGTTGGACCGATGGTAACGACTTGTCTTACGACGCAACCAAAAGCTAATTCTGGAGAGAGTCATGTTTTCACTACTTAAACGTGCACCTCTCGCAATGCTGTCACTGTTGGCAGCATTGTCGTTTGCTTGGTCGTTGCCCGCATACGCTGAGCAAAGCGAGTCTCAAGTTGCACAACGCGAAATGACCCAACTGGCGGGCGCTGATTTTTGGCGGCAAGTACGTCAAGGTGAGCAGGGGTATACCACCTCTCAGTTTCCAGAACATGGAACGCTGATCAGTACGCCCGGGCAAGCGTGGTATATCTTGAAAGAAAAGTGGATGTCTCCTGCTGGCGCTGTCGCCATATTTGGCAGCATCGCACTGGTCACCATGATGTATATCGTCATCGGCCCAATCATGCTCAGCGCACCAAGGACAGGGCGTAAGATCAAACGCTGGTCGAGACTCGATCGTGCTCTGCATTGGAGTATGGCATTCACTTTCTTGACCCTGGCATTTAGTGGTTTGATGTTGGTGTATGGAAAACACTTTCTTAAACCTTATATCCCTGCCGATCTATGGGGCTTCATCATCATGCTCGCTAAACAGTACCACAATTACATTGGGCCTATCTTCTATGTGTTGTTGCTGTGTGTGCTGGTGAAATGGTGGCGAAAATCCATCTTTAGAAAAGTGGACTTGCATTGGTTTATGAAGCTTGGTGGCATGGTGGGCAAGCACAAAGGCTCTCATCCTTCGGCGGAGTTTTCCAACGCTGGTGAAAAAGCGCTGTTCTGGATGTTGATCGTGGTCGGCAGTGTGGTTGCTCTGAGTGGACTGGTGCTCGACTTTCCAATTTTTGGTCAAACGCGACGCGATATGGAAATGTCGAATCTTGTGCACATGATTGCGGCCTTGATTCTCATCTGTGGTTTCGTTTTCCATATATATATTGGCTTATTCGGTATGGAAGGCGCATTGGAGGGAATGGTCACAGGTGAGGTTGATGAAACCTGGGCAAAAGAGCACCATGATCTTTGGTATCACGAAGTGATGGAACAAGAGAAACAAGAGCAAGCGGTTAAGCCTGTTCAACGCGTAGAAGGAGTCGCTACTGATGAACAAACCTCATAAAGGGATTTGGGTTGCGTATATCCTTAGCTGTTTCACTCCTTTTACCTGCTTAATTTCTGGGGTGATTGCTATCGTTTACGCCGGATATCGATTGGACAAAGGCGAAGATGGCGAGGTATTGGATTCTCATTACTATGGTTTAATTCGTACCTTCTTTTTGAACTTGACCTATTTTGTGGTGCTAATCATTACCGTCGCCACATCCAACGGTGTGTTATCGGGTGTCAATGACTACTGGTACAACAGCCAACTTATTGATCAGGTGGCATACTACATACCCTATGTGGGCTTTGTATTTGGTTTAGTCGCGATTGTGGTCTGGTTTATTAGAATGTTTCAAGGCATGACTCGGCTAAGGGACAACCAGCCATTTAGCTTCTCAAAAGGCCCCAACTTGTAATCTCCACAGCCCTGCACATAGTGATGCAGGGCTTTTTTGTGCACCATCGGTGAACGCATATATTTGGTGCAACCTCACCACATTAGTGCAATTTATAACGAGTTAAGCTCGCATTTTCCCCATCAATAGTAGTTCCAGTATTAATTTAGACCGATATATCAACACCTTATATTACTTTCCTCTACCGATTGGCAAATGGCACATTACTTGCCACAACCTTGCTCTGAATTACTTCACCAAACTGGTGAGAAAAATACCTTGCTGCACATAAAAAGTGCGCAACAATCAAGATGGAGACGATACCGATGAGCGTAACAGCCAGTCAGGTAAATGGAGCAGTACAAACCTTGACGCAAAGTTCCGACACACTATTTCTTTTACTCGGTGCCATAATGGTGTTCTTAATGCACGCGGGTTTTGCCTTTCTAGAAGTCGGAACGGTTAGACACAAAAACCAAGTCAACGCTTTGGTAAAAATCCTCGCAGATTTTGGTATATCGGCGCTCGCATATTTCTTCATAGGCTACTGGGTAGCCTATGGCGCTAACTTTTTCGCCGATGCGCAGACGCTGTCACAAGGTAATGGCTATGAGTTGGTCAAATTCTTTTTCTTATTGACCTTTGCTGCCGCGATTCCAGCGATCGTTTCTGGCGGTATTGCCGAGCGCGCGCGTTTCTATCCAATTTTGGTGGCCACTTTTTTAACCGTCGGCTTCGTTTACCCTTTGTTTGAGGGCATGATTTGGAACGGTAACTTCGGCCTGCAAGCGTGGTTCGAAACTCAGTTTGGTTATGGATTTCATGATTTTGCTGGCTCTGTCGTCGTTCATGGCGTCGGTGGGTGGATAGCGCTGGTCGCAGTGTTATTCTTGGGCATGCGTAAAGGCCGTATTCGAGCGGGTAAACACACCAACTTTGCTCCTTCCAACATTCCATTCTTGGCACTTGGCGCCTGGATCTTATGTGTCGGATGGTTTGGATTTAATGTAATGTCAGCGCAAACACTGAACGGAATTAGTGGTTTGGTCGCGATGAACTCACTAATGGCGATGGTCGGTGGTATTGTAGCAGCACTCATCGCAGGCAAAAATGACCCAGGCTTTATTCACAATGGACCACTTGCGGGCCTTGTGGCGGTGTGTGCTGGCTCTGACTTAATGCATCCGATTGGCGCGTTGATCACAGGTTCGATTGCCGGCGCATTGTTTGTTTATCTATTCACTTACTTACAAAACAAAACCAAGATTGATGATGTTTTGGGCGTGTGGCCATTACATGGCGTGTGCGGGGCTTGGGGTGGCATTGCTGCAGGTCTCTTTGGTCAATCAGCAATGGGTGGACTTGGCGGCGTGAGCTTAAGCGTGCAGATCCTTGGCACATTAGCTGGCATTACCATCGCCTTGATCGGCGCGTTCATCGCCTATGGTATTATCGACAAAGTGTACGGTTTGAGGCTCAGTGAAGAGGATGAGTTCAACGGTGCGGATCTCGCTATTCACAAAATCTCATCCACGAATGATGATTAGCCTATGAATGGGGTAAGAGGGCGGCAGCAATGCCGCCTTTTTTGTTTAACCTCACAAAACCTACGTAAATTGCGTGTTCTTTCGACCATGGTCTAACGTAAGGTACTAGGGCTATATAGGTGGCAGTGCTAAGCTTGGAACATGGATACTAACAAGGATGCAGTATGAACTTTCCTTATCGTAATGTCGTGATATTAACCGGCGCAGGCATTTCAGCCGAGTCAGGGATCCAAACTTTTCGTGCTCAAGATGGGCTGTGGGAAAATCACCGTATTGAAGATGTCGCCACGCCTGAAGGATTTGAGCGTGATCCGGACTTAGTGCAAGACTTTTACAATAAACGTCGCATGAGCTTGCAAGATGACCATATCGAGCCTAACCCTGCGCACGTGGCGTTGGGGAAACTAGAACAGCTGCTCGATGGTAAAGTCACCATCATTACCCAAAATATCGACAACCTGCACGAGCGCGGTGGAAGCACTAATGTCATCCATATGCATGGTGAACTGCTAAAGGCTCGCTGTAGTGTTTCTAACCAGGTTGTGGAGGAGAAAGGGGAGCTTAAGACCGGAGATCTCTGCCACTGTTGCCAAATCCCTTCACAAATGCGCCCGCACGTGGTTTGGTTTGGTGAAATGCCGTTGAGAATGGGCGATATTTACGCCTCGCTCGAAGAAGCGGACTTGTTCGTGTCAATTGGTACCTCTGGGGTTGTCTATCCGGCTGCCGGATTCGTCCACGACGCAAGAATGCACGGCGCCCATACGATTGAAATCAACTTAGAGCCGAGTGCCGTTGAAAGTGAGTTTGAAGAAAAACGTTACGGAAAAGCCAGTGTTGAAGTGCCAAAGTTAGTGGATGAAATTCTGGCGCTGCAGCAACCAAACATTAAACACGCCTAATCTAGGTTAAGATAGCGCTCAATGCTTGCGTTGAGCCTTCTTCATCGCATACATCGCCTGATCTGTCTTTTGTAATGCAACGGCGAGTTCTGTCTTGGTCGTGGTTTCGATACCGTAACTAAAGCGAACCTCTTTGCCTTGCAGATAGTGGTTTAGTTTTTCAATAAAGGTTTCGCCGTGTCCGCTTGCAGTGACAATCACAAACTCGTCTCCACCCACCCTGAAGGCTTGCTCGTCGCTAGTTTTTATTTGGGATATGGCATTAGCGAACTCGATCAACAATAAATCACCGACAGCATGACCTTGGGTATCATTGACGGCTTTAAGACCGTCTAAGTCTAGATAGATGAGATCAAAGCGATCCAGCGTGATGTCAGAGAGTTTTTTGCGATTATACAGCCCAGTCAGCTCATCGATAGAAGCGCGCTCATTGATTCGCTTAAGCAAGTTGGTAATGCCAAAGGCTATAAGTAAATAAGCGATTTGCAAACTGCCGTCTTCAATCATGGTATCCAGCAGATCATGACGGTCTGCAATCTGATCAAGCACTTTCACTTCAGTGAGCACGTCATAGGTTTGATTCAAAATGAGAATCAGAAAGCCGTACTTGATATAGATGTTGTCAAGAATGGTGTTGCGCGAGATAAAAAAGATGAAGATAAGAACGAATAAGGTATTACTCTCGAACCACACATCGTAACGAGAATCGATCAGCTCAGCGTGGGTAAGAAAAGCGATCAGCGTAGAGAGCACAAACAGCAAACACAATATGACAAGTACAATCATGTATTTTGATTTCATCGCATACCCTTAGCTAACGTGAGCAGTACTCCCTAGATACAAAGAGAGCGGCTAGATGCCGCTCTTTAAGTATATCGCTTAAAAATCAAAGCGTTTAATTATCTACTTTGAGTTTCTGGAAGTATTCGTCGTAGAGGACACTTGCTTCGCCAACTTCATCTTGCCACGTACCGCTGTCCATCACCTCTTGAGGCGGGAAGATACTGGTGTCGTTAGCAAACTCTTCTGGCAGTAGCGCATGAGCAGTGGCCACAGGAGTAGGGTAACCAATCTCTACCGCAATCTTCGCTGCATTTTCAGGACGAAGTAGGAAGTCGATCATTTTGTGTGCCGCTTCTAGGTTTTTCGCACCGGCAGGGATTGCCAAGCTGTCCATCCAAAAAATGGTGCCTTTCTCTGGCCAAATGATGTCGATTGATGCGCCTTCTTGGCGAGCCATGTACGCAGAACCGTTCCAAAGCATGCCTAGTGACACTTCACCAGCTAAGTATGGGTTTGCAGGGAAGTCTGAGTTGAACACTAACACGTTTGGCATCAATTTCTTCAACTCTTCATAAGCCGCTTTGATTTCATCTGGGTTAGTGGTATTTGGCGAGTAGCCCAATTTGGTTAATGCGATGTGGAACACTTCTCGTGAGTCATCCATTAGCATCAGTTGGCCTTCCCACTTACTATCCCAGAAGTCATCCCATTTAGTGACTGATGACTTATCCAGCATATCTGAGTTAATGCCAATTCCTGTCGCACCCCAAATGTAAGGGATAGAATAGCTGTTGCTTGGATCGAAAGGTTTGTTAAGGAAGTTAGGGTCCAAGTCGTCGAAGTGAGATAGCTTTGATTTGTCGATTTGTTGCAACATGCCTTCTTTGCGCATTTTTGACACAAAGTACGTCGACGGTACAACAAGATCGTAGCCAGAACCTTGAGTCTTCAACTTAGCGTACATGCTTTCGTTAGACTCATAAGTAGAGTAAATGACTTTGATTCCAGTCTCTTTCGTAAAGTCTTCAAGAACTTCGTTTGGAATGTATTCAGACCAGTTGTAGAAGTAGAGTTCTTGATCAGCCGCCATCGCAGGCGTCGTGAATAGCGTCGCTGCGCATAGCGCACTTGCGTAGAATTTACTTTTCATTTGTTTTCCGTCTCTATCTGTGTTCCTTCAACATAGGGTGGCCCCTGATATGCCGAATATTATGGAAACTGATGATTAAACCTGCTTGTCGTTTCGACAAACCTAGCAACCGCTAAGTATATCAGTCAAAAACGAAAATAGGCAGCGAACGCTGCCTATTTTTGCTTAACTTCGGTTTATTGACCGGCTTTTAGCTTCAAGAAGTACTCTTCATACTTAGTGGTCAAATCACCCACAGCATCTTGCCACTCAACACGGTCTAAGTCTTGTTGAGAAGGGAAGAGCGGCTCAATGTCTTTAAACTTCTCGTTAGACTTTGCCACGGCGGTTAAATAACCGGTATCGCGCGAAATCTGTTCGGCAATCTCTGGACGCAACAAGAAATCAATCATCTTATGCGCTGCGTCTACGTTTTTAGCCCCAGAGGCAATCGCAAAGTTATCGACCCAGCCAATGCCACCTTCTTTCGGGAACACCAACTTTAGGTTCATCCCTTCGTTTTGTGCCGCTGCAGCGCTGCCGTTCCAAAGCATACCCACACCGACTTCACCAGACATGTACGGCGCACCTGGATTGTCTGAGTTGAACAACAAAACGTTCGGCATCAGCTTTTGTAGCTCTGCGTACGCTTCGTCAATTTGTTGTGGATCGGTTGAGTTACCAGAGTAACCGAGCTTGCGCAAAGCGATGTGAAACACTTCTCGCGTGTCATCCATCAACATCAACTGGCCTTCAAGTTCTGGGTTCCACAAATCTGCCCAACTTTGGAAGTCATTGGGGTCATACATGTCGGCATTGACGGCCAAACCAGTGATCGCCACAACGTGCGGAATAGAGTAGTCATTGTTAGGATCGAACGGCTTATCTAGGTAATTACGATCTAGATTGTCAAAGTTGGACAGCTTTGACTTATCAATCTTTTGCAGCATTCCTTCGTCACGCATCTTGGCAACGAAATACGTCGATGGGACGACCAAATCGTAGCCTTGATTGTGTGTCTTTAGCTTGGCATACAAGGTTTCGTTCGATTCATAAGTGGAATAAATGACCTTGATACCCGTTTCCCCGGTAAACTGCTCTAGGAGGCTAGAGTTGATGTATGGCCCCCAGTTCATGAACACCAATTCTTTATTTTCGTCCGCCGCGACTGCGTTTGACCACAGGGACAGCGCACATGCACTACCAGCTAATAAAGTAGCCCATTTTTTCATTTACGTTAGCTCCAAACCAAACGTGGCCTTTTAATCATGTGATTCTTCGGCCTTAGATAGAAAACAGAATGGCGCCAAGCCATTCTGCTTAGTGAAATTTGAATCGTGTGTTACTTCACTTTCTCTTTTGCTAGTAACTGTGAAGCAATCACCAGCACCAAAGAGACGACCAACATGACCGTTGCTAAGGCATTCACTTCAGGGGATATTCCCACCTTAACCATAGAGTAGATCTTAAGGGGTAAGATCTCGTAGGTTGGACCTGTAACGAAGGAGCTGATGATGACATCGTCCAACGACAAGGTGAAGCTGAGCAACCAACCAGCCGCAACGGCAGGCTTCGCCAATGGCAAAATGATCTGTTTCAAAATAACCCACTCGCCAGCACCAAGATCTTTCGCTGCCTCAAGCATTTTTACATCAAATCCATTTAAGCGGCTGTACACAGTGACCACCACAAATGGCAAACAAAAAGTAATGTGTGCAATCAATAGGGTCAAAAATCCAAGCTGCGCCCCTAACACTAAAAACAGTGCGAGCAGTGAAATCGCCATCACAATATCAGGCGACATCATCACAACAAAGAGCATGCCATTGACAGCGCTTTTGCCCTTAAAGGAGTAGCGAAATAGAGCAACTGCCGTTAAGCTGCCGATAATGGTCGCTGCTGTCGCAGAGAAGACGGCAACATTGAGTGAGTGCCAAGCCGCTTGCATCAAGCTGTCGTTGTTGACTAAGGTCTCGTACCATTTGGTCGTAAAGCCTCCCCATTTCATACCAAATTTATTGGCGTTAAATGAGTTGACGATGAGCACGATGATTGGCAGGTATAAAAATGCGTATACTAATGCCATAAAGCTAAATCTAACTGTACGTCCCATCAGTCTAGCTCCACTTTCTTATTCAATAGTTTGCCCGCTCGATAGTAGGCGTAAAGCATGACCGCCATCGCTATGGTTAGGGCGATACTGGTTGCGGCGCCAAAAGGCCAATCGCGTGCATTGAGAACCTGACTTTTGATCACGTTACCAATCAACAGGTTCTTAGCTCCGCCAAGTAAATCCGAAATGTAGAACATACCAAGTGCGGGCAGCAGTACCAACAAGCAGCCGCCAATGATACCAGGGGTAGTCAGAGGCAAAATCACCTTAGTAAAGGTTTGAAATTTATTGGCGCCCAGATCTTTCGCCGCTTCGATATAGGTGTAATCCAGTTTTTCAATCGCAGAGTAGATCGGCAGAATCATAAACGGCAACAAAATATAGACCAAACCAATCATGACGGCGGTTTCTGTGTACATTATGCGGATCGGCTTATCGATAATCTCTAATGCCATGAGAGACTTGTTAAGAATACCTTGAGTACCTAAAACAATTTTTAACCCGTAGGTGCGAATAAGAGAGTTGGTCCAGAAAGGAACAATCACCAAAAACAACATAATCGGGCGCCATTTGTGCGGCATTTTTGCCACAATATAGGCAAATGGATACCCCACAATCAAACAGATGAGCGTGGCAATGATCGCCATGTAAAAAGAGTGCAGAAGCACTTTGGCATACAGAGGATCTAACAGACGCACATAGTTATCGAGGGTAAAGGTCAACTCAATCAGATTGGCTTCGTCTCGGGTTAGGAAACTGGTCCCGATAATCATCAAGTTAGGTACCAACACGAACAGTGTTAGCCAGCCTACAATCAGAGTGATGATCGCGTTTTGTAGACTAATCGTCTTGGCTTTCATTGAGGACGACCTCCCAGCTTTCAACCCAAGTAATCGCCACTTTTTGGCCTAAAGAGTGATCGACGTCTGGATCGTCTTCATTGAAAAACTCACTGACCATCACACGCATACCTGATTCGAGTTCAATGACCGAATCCAACGTCATTCCCTTATAGGTTCGTTCGGTCACGTGACCGACGATGCCTTTTTGTTCAGACTCTTTGATTTCTTCAATGCGTAAGTCTTCTGGTCGAAGCAATACTTGCAGCTTATCGCCATGATTAGCCGATTTATCGCAGTACACAATCGAGTCGACACCTTCGATGTTGGCTCGGATACGCTTGTCATCAACACGTTCGATCATGGTGGCATTGAACACGTTAATCTCACCGATGAACTTAGCTACAAACAGGTTTTTAGGCTCTTCATAAATCTCACGTGGTGAACCGTCTTGCTCAATCACACCATCTCGCATAACAATAATGCGATCTGACATCGACAAAGCCTCTTCTTGATCATGGGTAACAAAAATAAAGGTAATGCCTAGCTGACGCTGCAGTTGTTTGAGCTCGATTTGCATCTGTTTGCGCAGCTTATAGTCGAGCGCAGAGAGCGACTCATCAAGTAGCAAGACTTTAGGTTTATTGACCACGGCGCGCGCGATGGCAATACGCTGTTGCTGGCCCCCAGACAGTTGGTGTGGTTTGCGCATCGCCATACTATCTAGGCGCACCATACGCAACGCTTCCATAACCCTTGGTTCAATATCGCTTGAATTGACTTTTTGCATGCGTAAGCCAAAAGCGACGTTGTCGAAAACCGTCATATGAGGAAAGAGGGCGTAACTTTGGAATACCGTATTGACGTGACGTTGTTCTGCAGGAAGCTGAGTAACATTTTGTGTATCAAGGATGATCTCACCCGTGTCAACGGTTTCAAATCCTGCGATCATTCTCAATACTGTGGTTTTACCACAACCCGATGGGCCAAGAATCGTCAGGAACTCACCATGGTTCACATCCAAATTTAAATTACCGATGATTTGCTTACCATCGAAGCTTTTACTAATACCAGTAAGGCGCACTACTGGTTGTCCTGCATTATTGGTCGCGTTCAACGTCTGTATTTCTCCCATTTGGGCTTCGTTAGAAACGATATATCGTTACATGATTTCGAGGCGCGCATCATAATCACCAATAGTGTGAAATTAAAGCATTTTCTCAACTTGAAATAGAAAAAATTTTGCAGGTAAAAGTAAAGATTTCTTACCATACTGACTCTACTAGCGGGTACCTGCTTGTCTAACGAAACAATTCGTCGATTTCTCATTGAGATAGAGAGACTTACCGACGCGCATTGTGGTTAAGTATCAACCAATCAGACAAGAAAGCAAGTGGATGTTTGAGATCCGTTTTTAGACTTTGAACGCTTGCAGTATAATAAGGGTTATTTTAATCAACAGATTAGCTTAGTGGCTCGGTTCATTAGGTATTGGACTTAAGAATGAATAATGACATTGAAAAAGATTTCAATTTAGGTGGGAGCATCGACAAAGCGCTTTCTGGAGACTATGAGCTCAAAGCGGGAGAAGTACTACGAGAAGCTTGGCGGCATACGGCAAAGAACTTTCTTTCTTTCTCACCGTCGATCGTAATTTTAATCGTTTTACAGTTGGCGATTTTTTATGTTGCTCTAAAGCTGCAGTTGGGTAATCCAGGTATTATCATTGACGCTTTTACTAACCCTGAAGCCTTTGATCCCAGTATCTTCACTGCCATCATGGTCGCCAACTTTAGCTATGAAGTGATCAGTGCGCCGATTTATGCAGGAATCAGCTTAATGGCGATGAGTCATGCTGCCGGTCTAGCGACCAAACCAAGACACATAGCGAAAGGGCTGCAATATACCGTGCCAGTGATTTTAGCGACTCTGTTTAGTCTTATGCTCCAAGGCGTAGCAGGCATGATTTTCCCGTTTTTGTCGCTGTACTTGTCTTTAGCGTTTAGTAACTCGATTTTGCTTATCTGTGAAAAGCAAGTTCCACCCATGCAATCACTGTTATTGTCGCTACGCGCAGTCAACAAGAAAATCTTTGTTCTCGCGGGAATTTACCTGCTGATTTCTATCATGTTTGTTGTTGGCATGATGTTCTATGGCATTGGTCTGATTATTGTTTTGCCTTTTTTCTTCCACGTGAAAGGCGTCATTTATCGCAACATGTTTGGTATCAAACTAAAGATAGTGGCTTCCGATCAACCTCAAGATAAAGATGATAATAATGATGACGATTCACAAGTGTTCAATGCGTAAAAGTGAATTCTTGGCTATCGCTACAGCTGGCGTTATTGCCGGCTGTAGTTTTTATAGCTATGAGAAAAGTACTCAACAGGTTGTCAACGAGCGCTCGGTCGCCCAGACAGAAGCGCGAAAAGTAGGGGATGCCCCGGATTTTGGTTCGATATCCGATGTTACACAGAAAAAACAAGCCTTCTTTGACTACTTAAGGCCAGGGATTGCGTTGGAGAACAAACGCATCCAACGTGAGCGTCAACGTTTGGAATCCATTCAGGCAAACTTTGTTGAGAAAAACCTATCCAACAGCGAGCTTGAAGATGCGAAACGCTTGGGGCAACTTTACAACCTCGAACTCCCTTCGGGAGGTGTCAACGAGTCATGGATCAATGAGATGTTACATCGTGTTGATGTGCTCCCTGAAGCGCTGGTATTAGTCCAAGGCGCCAATGAGTCGGCATGGGGTACATCGCGTTTTGCCACGCAAGCCAATAACTATTTCGGCCAGTGGTGTTACTCAGCCGGATGTGGGCTAGTTCCATTGCAAAGAAGCGAAGGCATGACCCACGAAGTCGCTAAGTTTAGCTCGGTACAGCAATCTATTCACGGCTACTTTATGAACGTTAATCGTAATGCTGCCTATCATGACTTGCGTCAAATCCGCTATGAACGCCATTTGTCTGGTCAAAGCCTGACCGATACCGATGCGGCGATGGCATTAACCGAAGGCTTACTCAAGTACTCTGAACGTGGTGAGGCCTATGTCAATGATCTCCAAGCGATGATCAGGCACAATGAGCCGTTCTGGGAAACTCCCTTGGCAAATCAATAAGAAAGATATCAATGAAAAAAGTTACGTTAGCCCTATTAACCTCCGCGCTCGCTGCGGCCGTTACCCTGCCTATACACGCTCAAGAATACATGTTTACCTACTCGAAGCTATTCTCTCACATGAAACAGAATGCAAAAGAGGGGCATGACGATGTTAAAGTCGGTTTCTTCTTTCTAAACGCAGACACTAAACAACTGTGTGAGATAGAAAAAGCCTGGATGGAAAAAGAAGAGCATTATGAAGAGCTAAGTGTTTCACCTCATAGGGAAGTCTTGGTTCCACTAGACAATAACCTGCGCTCAGCCAATCCACTGGTGTTTGTTCGCACGCCAATGGACCAGCGCTGCGACTTTTCTATGGTGGTGATGACCAAGCAGCCGATGTCTGGCGAGGTCAGCTATGAACAAGTCAAAGTTTTACTTCCTCAAATGCAAGCCATTCTAGAACAGTTAGGGGGGATGTTCGCCAGTTGGTTTACCCCAGATGTTGAAGGGGTCACCTTGGAGTTTGCTCAGGATCTTAACTCCGAAGTCGTTTTCTCAAACGGTACCCGCAAACCGATTATCGATGGCAAAGTGCAAGTTGCACTTGATGAAATCGGTGAGGGAGGCAGTATGATTCTGCCAGCGGAAACGGCTAGAGTGCTACCGTACTTACCTAAAGCGAATTAGGGTCAATCGCCCACAGAGAAGAGGTCGCATCAAGCGGCCTTTTTATTTTTTGAACGACATAAACACTCGATGCTAAACAGGTAAACTCATTTTTCCCCGAGATCGACGTGCAAACATTTAATCCTCGCCAAAAAGCTCGTATAATCCACGCCCCAAAAGAAACACATTAACTAGGATGTCCTACTGTTGGTGATGCCAACATTGTGAGAGCACGTAATGACACAAGTAGATACAAGAAAAGAAACCCTCGAATTCAACAAACTTCAAAAGCGTTTGAGAAGAAATGTTGGCAACGCTATCGCAGATTACAACATGATCGAAGAGGGTGATGTTGTAATGGCCTGTATCAGCGGAGGGAAAGACTCCTTTGCGATGTTGGATATCCTATTGAACCTACAAAAAGCCGCACCAATTAAGTTTGATGTCGTCGCGGTGAACTTAGATCAGAAACAGCCAGGCTTCCCTGAGCACATCTTGCCAGACTATTTCGAAACGCTGAACATTCCTTACTATATCGTCGATAAAGATACCTATTCGGTGGTCAAAGAGAAGATCCCTGAAGGAAAAACCACTTGTGGCCTTTGTTCACGCTTGCGTCGCGGTACACTTTACTCATTTGCTGAGAAGATTGGCGCGACTAAGTTGGCGCTAGGTCATCATATGGATGACATTGTTGAAACCATGTTTTTGAACATGTTCCATGGTTCACGCTTGAAAGCAATGCCACCTAAACTGCGTTCAGATGATGGTCGTAATGTAGTTATTCGCCCATTGACTTACTGTCGCGAAAAAGATTTGGTGAAATACGCGGAGCACAAGCAATTTCCAATTATTCCGTGCAACTTGTGTGGCTCGCAAGAAAACCTCCAGCGTCAATCGATTAAAGCGATGCTGATCGAATGGGATAAGAAGACACCAGGCCGTGTTGAAGCTATTTTTAAGTCTATCCAGAATGTAAGTCCTAGCCAGCTTGCGGATAAGAACTTGTTTGATTTCGTTAACCTGCCACTGGATCGAGATGGCAATCGAGAAGAATACCAATTTAGCGAGGCGACGGTTTCGTCAACCAACATTGATGAGTCGATGTTTATCGACGTCACCAATGTTTAATGCCAATTGAATTAAAAAAGGAAGATAGTGACTATCTTCCTTTTTCTTACCTGTTCAAACTTTAAATCGCTGTCTTTGGATCGAGTGGGCTGATGTAGCCTTGCGGTTTTAACGCCAGTACATCACAGTTGATTTTATCGATTACGTGTTCAGCGGTATTGCCGATAAACACGGCAGACAGCCCTGTACGGCCTGTAGTTCCTATAATCACCATTGCTGCATTGAGCCTATCTGCGACTTCAGGAATCACGTCTTCAGGCAACCCTTGTTCCACCACTGTTTGTTCCTCATCATAGCCGTGCTTCTGACGTAGCGCTTTCATCGCGGTGAGGTGATGCCCTCGCACTGCATCGGTATAAGTGGCTGGGTCGAACTCAGGAAGTTCAATGGTGATATTCGCGGGCGTAACAGGGTAGGCGTTGACCAAGTAGGGTTTGGCACCTAAACGTTCAGTCAGGCTGTTGAGTTGTTCAACCATCGAATCATTGAGGCCAAGATGCGTTTCATTCTCGGAACCCACATGTACTGAAGCAAGAATACTCGCTTCATCAGGCCAATCTTCATTTTTAACCAACAATACTGGGCATGGGCATTTGCGCAGTAGATGCCAATCTGTAGGGGTGAAAATCACCGATTCAAGAACATCATGCTTGCGTGTCCCTTTGATCACTATATCGTGCTCACCAGAGAAGACTTCTGCGATAATCGCTTCATAGGGGCGGTTGTGCCACACCACTCGTACATCAAACTCTATAGCATCACTGACGTAATCTTTGGCGATCTTGCGCATCCACTGCTCACGCTGATGGATAACCCCACGACGCATGGCGTCACGCTCATCTACCGAGAGCATAGAGGTCATATCATAGGAGAAATCATAAATAGAAAGGAAGAAGGTGACCCGACTTGGCGAACGACTTTTCTTGGCCAACTGGATGGCGCGGGCTAATGCAGGTTGCTCGTCTTTATTGATATCAGCAACGACCAGAATCTTGTTATAGATACTCATATATTCTCCTTAGAGATGAGGAGGGCTATATGATTAATGTAGCTTAGTTAGGGCGAGAGTATTAGTAAAAATTGCAGGATAATCAGAGAAGTATGATGTAGCTCTATTTCAATTGAAAACCGAGCTACATCATTGAAAGGTATTATGATTCTGATGAGACGCCCGCTAGCTCCATCAGCGCATCATGGTCAAGAATAGTGATGTACTTGCCTTTAACACTGAGGATTTCGGACTTCTGGAAGCGGCCTAACAAGCGTGAGATAGTCTCAACGGTCAACCCCAAGTAGTTACCAATATCACCACGAGTCATGGTTAGACGAAACTCACGAGGGCTAAAGCCGCGTTGAGAGAAACGAGTAGAGAGGTTGTACAAGAAAGCCGCCAAACGCTCTTCTGCATTCTTCTTTGACAGCAATAGGATCATTTCCTGATCACCTTTGATTTCATTACTCATCAAACGCATGATTTGCTGGCGCAGCTTGGGCATCTTGCCCGATAGGTCATCGAGAATTTCGTAAGGAATTTCACACACCATCGATGTTTCAAGTGCCTGAGCGAAACTTGGGTGCTGGTCACCGGTAATCGCATCAAAACCCACCAAATCACCCGCGAGATGAAAGGCTGTGATTTGTTCGTCGCCTTGCTCGGTAATGGTGTAACTTTTGATTGTGCCTGAACGAATTGCATACAGAGATTTAAGTTCATCTCCGGCTTTAAACAACTCTTGTCCTTTCTGGATTGGCTTTTTACGCTCAATGATTTGGTCTAGCTGATCAAGCTCCGACTCGTTGAGTGTAAACGGGATACAAAGCTGACTGATGCTGCAGTCTTGGCAGTGAATAGCACAACCACCGGACTGAATTCGCTTTGTTGCAGGCTTTTCAGAAATCATAACAACCTTTCACTATTTGATATACATCAATATTTTAGCACCCATTAAGCGTAAAGGGTAGTGTAAAAAGACTCGCTAAAACAGTTAACTACAAGTTTATCGATAACAACTTGAGCGCATCATAGCCAGTATAGAGCCCATAAGTCAGTATTGTTACCGCGACTATGTGTCGAAATGTGTTAGAAGATTGCAGCTTATTTAGTAACGTAGCAGTGTGACCGACGAGCAACATCGCCGGCAATGTACCCAGACCAAACGCCAACATGACTAATGCGCCATTGACCGCACTGCCCGAAACGGCAGCCCATGTTAAGGTTGAATAAACGAGACCACACGGTAGCCATCCCCAAACAAGACCAAATGGGATGGCATAAATCGGAGAGCGAAGCGGGAGCAAAGACTTGGCAGCAGGTGAGATGATTCGCCAAAGCGATTGCCCTAGCTTTTCGACATAAAGCAAACCTTGCCACCATCGACCTATGTAGCAAGCGAGCAAAATCATAAAAACTGCGGCTGCTAACCTAAGCCAAGTCAACGCATCGTTCACTTGGCTGACTTGAGAGATGGTTGAGATTGTACCGCCAATAATCGCACCAAATAGGGAGTAACTGGTCAAGCGTCCGAGATTATAAAACAGAGGTGTCAGTTTAGAGGGCTGTGCTTGGCCCATTGACAACATAGAAGCAATACCACCACACATACCCATGCAGTGGCCAGCTCCAACCAATCCAATGAGAAAAGCACCAATCCAATCTGGGGTCATTTGGGTGGCTGCTTCTTATGGTCGTCTTCGTCAAACAAGATGTTGTGTCCTTGACGTTCGAGATCCTCGAACTGTTCGCTTTTCACCGCCCAGAGGAACACGGCAACGGCCACACAGACCAAAACGATGGCAATAGGGATTAGGATGTAAAGGCTTTCCATTTACTTACCTTTTTCTTTCAGCAAACGCAGAGAGTTCGATACTACAATAATTGAGCTTGCAGACATACCGAGGACAGCAAAATAAGGAGCAACAAAGCCCATCACAGCCAGGGGTAAAATCAGCACATTATAGCCAAGTGACCAGGCGAGGTTCTCTCGAATAATTTTACGTGTCTGCAGTGCGAGCTCTCTTGCTTCCAAGATGCGATCCAATCGATCGCCAAGCAGTACCATATCGGCTGAGGCTTTCGCCACATCGGCGCCGCCGCCCATAGCAACAGAGAGATGCGCACCGGCTAGTGTCGGTGCATCATTAATACCATCACCAATCATCATAGTGATATCTCGAGCATCGACAGTGGTGAGATACTCAAGCTTGTCTTGCGGTTTCGCCCCAGACACCACGTTGCCGATACCAATTTTTTTCGCGACGAGTTGGGCGTTTTCGTCGGTATCACCAGTAAGCAGCGTGACTTTCACACCAGAGCGCTGGAACTTCTCAATAAATTCTTTTGCTTCAGTACGAATCGGATCTCGATAGCTAAAGGTAGCGACATGAACGTCATCAATAGAGAGGTATACTGAGTTCGCTTGTGCGACTTTGTTGTCACCCAATACAAACTGAGCACTGCCAATCTTAACGCTAACGCCGTTGTAAACGCCTTTAATACCCGAGCCAATGATGTTTTCTACCTCTTCAACGCGAACATTGACGTCTAAATAATGTTTAAAAGCACGGGCAATAGGGTGGTTGGCATGGGACTCGAGTGACGCCGCAATCGCGAGCGCCTGCTGTTTATCCAGTTCGGTAAACAGTTCGACTTCATTAATTTCGATATCGCCGTGAGTCAAAGTCCCGGTTTTATCGACGATTAAATGATTAACCTGACATAAGGTCTCAAAGACATGACTTTTACACAGCAAAATACCAAGATTGCCCATACGAGACGTCGCACAGGTGAGAGCGGTGGGCGTGGCCAATGACAGCGCGCAAGGACACGTTGCGACCAGTACCGATAGCATGATCCAGAATGCGTCATCCGGTCGGCTAGCGTGCCAGAAAAACCAAGTGCCGGCAGCAATGATAAGAATTACCGCAACAAAATAACGCGCAACAATATCGGCTATTTCAGCAATCTTTGGTTTAGTGAGCTGCGCTTCATCCTGTAGACGCACGATATTTGAGATCATCGAGTCGGCTTTAGATGAAGTCACTTCAAGTTCAAATGATTCTTCACCGTTGAGCGTGCCAGCATAGACGTGATCGTCCACCTGTTTAACAACAGGAAGAGACTCACCAGTTAACATCGATTCATCAATGTGCACGCGGCCAGAGAGAATCTTGCCGTCTGCTGGAATATGTTCCCCAGGAAGCACTCGAATCTGATCGCCGACTTTTAGTGTTTTAACCGGGATTTGCTCACCGTTTAATTTGTTAGCAATGGCTGGGATGAGTTTGAGCAGATTGCCACTTGCCGCAGCCGCTTTGCGTCGAGCGCGCATCTCCAAGAATCGACCGACTAATAGGAAGAAGGCGAACATCGAGATGGACTCAAAGAAGACTTCGCCTTGCTCTGTTACCGTAGCGACTAAGCTCGCAACATAAGCAAAAATCATCGCGATCGACACTGGCACATCCATACCCAGCGTCCGCCCTCGTATGCTTCTCCATGCGTTAATGTAGAACGGCAGGGCGGAGTACAGCATCACAGGGGTCGCAAAAATCAAGCTTACCCATCGAAAATAGTTTTTGAACTCAGGCTCTAAGTCGCCAAACACTTCAAGATAGAGTGCAACGGCCAACATCATGACCTGCATGGTGGCTAAACCAGCTATCCCAAGCCGATACAAATACTGCTTCATTTGCTGGTGATAGGCGGCTTCTTGCTTATCCGCTTCAAAAGGTGCGGCTTTATATCCAAGTTGATGGATCAATGAAAGCAGTTCACTTAGCCTTACTTGGGTCTTATCCCAAGCAAGTAGGGCTCGGTTGGTCGTGGTGTTGACTCGAATCGATGCGACGCCAGCCTTATTGGATACTTGCTTTTCAATCAACCAAGCACAAGCGGCACAAGATACGCCCTCTAGTGACAGGGTAACCTCAGATCGATTCTCACTGTTTCGAACAAACTCGGACTGTACTTCGTCATTGTCGTAGTGGAACAATGCTTGTAACTGCTCGGGAACAAGATCGGCTTTTTCGGCCGGCGCAGTTCGATATTGATAGTAAGAATCTAACCCACTATCAACAATGGTTTGCGCGACCGTCTCACAACCAGGACAACACATCTCTCTCGACTCGCCGAGAATCTCAACCTTAAAATCCGTGTTGGCTGGTACATCTTCACCGCAGTGATAACACGTTTTGCACATAATTGTTTAGTTTGTCAGAGGAACAGAAGTAGTGGTTGGGAAAGTCACGCGACCTTGCACGAGCCAGTTTTCATCATGAGGTGTAAGCTCAATAAACCACGGGCCTTGAAGTTCTTCGGTCAAAGTGAAGCGATACAGACCATTTGCGTCAGAGGTGAGTAATTGTTTGAAGTCACGATCGGGTAGAGTACGGTGAGCAAACATCGCAGTAATCGCAGGGAAGTGCTCCAATTCACCTTTATCGAACTGAATCACAACATCATTACCTTCAGAGTATGCTTGAGCAGACAGTCCGAGATCTTTAGCGACATTCTGTTTTGAGATGTCGATGTTGATTCCCTTACCTTTTTTATAGTAATCCTCAGTCACCAACGAGACCGAGTTTTGCGAGAAAACAATTACTGTGATGATTGTCCATACTACGACGGTCAGTGGCAAAATGATTAGGAACCACGGCCAAAACTGCTTATACCAAGGCTTTACCATAAAAAAGTTCTCAATAAAAAGATTTAGAAATTAGGGCTTTAACAATAAAGGAAAGACGGTCCCTAAGATAGGGACCGTTATTGAAATGTTACTTATTATCTGAATTGCTTAGACTCCAAACATAGGCTGCAACAAGTTGTACCTTGTCTTCACCTAGAATGTCTTTCCAAGCAGGCATCACGCCAGAGCGACCATTCATTACCGTTTCTGTCACATCTGCACGTGAACCACCAAACAACCAGTACTGGTCTGTTAGGTCAGGAGCGCCCACTGCTGGGTTACCTTTACCGTCTGTACCATGACACGCAGCACATACGACAAAGCGTGCTTTACCAGCTTCAGCTTCACGCGCATTCACAGAGCGGCCAGAAAGGCTAAGCGTGTAGCTTACCACTTCTTGAACGCCTTGCTCGCCAAGTGCATCTTTCCAAGCAGGCATTTGACCGACACGACC